>JAKDZT010000005.1 GCA_030462125.1 Tetragenococcus sp. | reverse complement strand
ATATATAAAAAGATAATAGCAAACATTTGTGTGGTTGTTTTAATTTTTCCTGGCCAACCAGCTGCCAACACGCTACCATTTTGTTCAACAATTATTAAACGCAACCCGGTAACCGCTAATTCACGGCACACAATAATGGCTATGACCCAACCAGGCGCTTTATCTAGTTCAACTAATAAAATAAATGCTGTCATAACCAACATTTTATCCGCTAATGGATCGGCAAATTTGCCAAAATTAGTTACCAATCCTCGGTTACGTGCAATTTTTCCGTCGAGCCAGTCAGTAAAACTTGCCACAGCAAATAGGATTGCCCCCACTAAATTTGTCATAGCCAACTGCGTATTACCAACAGTTAGTACACCCCAATCTATCGGTGCAACTACAATTGCCATAAAAAGAGGAATCATTAACATTCTGATAACAGTAAGTTTATTTGGTAAATTCACTTTATAACCCCCGCGTATCACTGGTAATCCCAGCGATACATTCCTTTCCTTTATTATTCAAATCATTACTTAATCTTGATAGGATACTTCAAAATTCAAATCTTTTTGCAGTGCTTCGTAGTCAGGGTCGTCAAAGTCAACTTCCTCATCGTTTACGTTGACCCCAGCATTGCCACTCGCTCCTAAGGTTATGACAAAATTTTCTGTCCCTTCTGGAAGTGTTGTGCTTTCCGTTTGCCCTGATTCTAAGGTCTCTTGTATAGCATAGTCCCCGTTAACAGATACACCTACCCAGCAACGACCATCTTCTCCCGTTACTTCCACTTCTAAGGGATCTTCAGCATCTGTTACCTGAATCGTTGCTTGTGACTGTGTGGAATCTTCCATCGCTATCTGCATCTCGTCCTCATCTTCTTCAGAAGAACTGCTTGTCGTCTGGCTGGATGCTGTACTTTCTTGCTCAGAAGACGATTCCTGCTCCGTTGGCGAGCCGTCAACTTGCACTGAAGTAGCGGTCTGGCTAATCACCGGATCAGAATTACGATCTTGCCAAGCTGCATAAGCGATTACACCTACAATCATGAAGGCAATAAAGCCTAATAAAACCACGGGAATATAATCCCGTCTTTTTCTAACACGATAATTTCCTTCATGCAACGCTTTTCTAGAGCCTTGTACGGCTTCTGGTTGAGACCGCTTCGGCTCTTGTTCAAAGTCATCATTTCCGTCATAAACATCGACTAAAAAATCACCATTTTCGCCGACAGCTTTGGCATATTGCCGAATAAACGAACGTACATAGTAAGTCCCCGGCAATGCCGCAAAATCACCTTTTTCAAGCGCTTCGAGGTAACGTTTTTGAATTTTTGTTTTTTGTTGCAGCTCATCAATACTAATATTTTTATTTAAACGAGCTTGCCGCAATCTTTCGCCAATTATGATTTCATTGCCCACGCGTACATCTTCTCCCGTCTTTTGTTATCAATCTATTTTTAGAATACCATAAAAAAGCCCGGCAGAGTAAATAATTCCTCTACTTTCAAACAAATTTTAAACTTCTTTTTCTGGTTTTAAATAAAATTTTGCAATAGCTTCTTTTTGTAGTAACCGCTGACCTGCTTCAAGGCAATCTTGTAGCTCGATTGAATCAATAATTTCTGGTAAATCAAATAAGGTTAATTGTCCAAAAAGATCTTGGGTAAATTGATTTGCGATATATTCTAATGAATTAAGCGTTTGGAAATATTTGCCTAACATCTTCTTTTTTAAACGCGCTAAATTTTCTTGGTTCACTTCTTTTTCATTCGCAAAATTCAAAAGGATCTGTTCGATTTCGCGAAAGAAGGTTTCTGGATATTCAGTATCACTAGAAAAATCAGCTAAATGAAAGCTACGATCAAATGAAAATTCAAAGCCAAAACTATCATCAATGATTCCTTCTTGATACAAACGCAAATAATTTCTACTCGTATTTCCTAACAGTAGTTGTAATAACAAATTTATTGCCGTACGAAAACGCAACTGTGCTTTGTTTCCTGCCGGAAGATTTTCTTCAAATCCCTTTACCCCTAAAATGGCTTTAGGGCGACTAACTGGCATCGTATCAGATGAATAGCTAACGATATCTGCTGTTGTTTCGTAAGGGAAATACCGATCAACCTGAGAAATCGCAGAAAATGTTTTGGCTGCTTGATTTTCCTTAATCCAAGTCATCGTTTCCTGTGCATCAATATTACCTACCACAAAAAGGACCATATTACTAGGATGATAAAAAGTGTAATAACATTCATAAAGATCTGCAGCGGTAATTTGATCGATACTATCAACTGTACCTGCAATGTCGTTATGCAGAGGATGTTTGGGATAGAGGTTTTGTAAAAGTCCAAAAAACAAACGCCAATCGGGATCATCTTGATACATTTGAATTTCTTGACCAATAATGCCCTTTTCCTTTTCCACAGTCTCTGGAGTAAAATAAGGCGCTTGGACAAAATCAAGTAGTGTCAACAAATTTTCTTTAATGTTGTTCGTAGCTGAAAATAAGTAACCTGTTTTGGTAAAACTAGTAAAGGCATTAGCGGAAGCGCCTAAACGGCCAAATTCTTGGAAAACATCGCCTTCCTTTTTTTCAAACATTTTATGTTCTAAAAAATGAGCAATTCCATCAGGGACTTTCTTGCGGGCTTTTCCTTCATAACTAAATTCGTTATCAATCGAACCATAATTGGTACTAAATAACCCATATGTTTTATGAAAATCTCTTTTAGGTAAAATAAACACAGTCAATCCATTATCAAGAACTTCCGTGTATAACACTTCATTAAGGTTAGAATAAACTTTCCTATTCATGAGCCACCTCCTTATCTAAGGTAAAAATTGCTTGTAATTGGAGATCTTCGGCTACTTTTTTTACATCTTCTTTTGTTACTGCCATGATCTTTTGCTCAAATTCTTCTTCACTTTCTACTAATCTAGCTACCCACTGTTCTAAATAAGCCATTTCGATCAGTCCTTGTGAACTATCTAGAGAAAGTAAAAATTGATTTTTTAACATCACTTTTGTTTGCTGCAATTCACTTTCTGTAAAATCGCCTTTTCGTAAACTTTCTAATTGTTGTTCAATCAATGAAAGCACTCGCGTGCGATTCTTACCATCAATACCCGTTTGCACCGTAACTAGCCCACGAAAGGAATCAAAAGTACTAGATGCATAATAAGCTAGACTCGCTTTTTCGCGTACATTGATAAATAATTTCGAATGTGGAAAGCCACCAAATAAACCATTAAACACCAGTAAAGCAAAGCGCCGAGGATCGTTATAGTAAATCGATGTTTGATAAGCTAAATTCAATTTTGCTTGAATCACCGGCTCATACAATGTTTCTGTCTGTACTTCTGCTTGTAATCTTTGCTGATAAAATATTGCTGGAGGAGAAGATACTCGTGGAGAAAAAGGTAATGTACTCATAGCATCTCTTACTTTCTCTTCTTCAATATCGCCGACAACAAAAATATCCACTTGATCTTGAGTCATCATTTCTTGATAGGTATGTACCAAATCATAAGCATCCAATGGTTTCACATCTTCTTTTGAGCCAAAACTAGGTGTTTTTTGTGCAGCGTCGTCAGCAAAATACAGTTCTTGCAAACGCAAAGCAGCTAGTGCTTGTTTATCTTCTTTCAAACTTTCTAAATAATCAATCATATTTTCTTTTTCTCGTTGAAAAGTAACCTGGTCAAAAGCACCGTTTTTTATATTTGGTTGAAATAAAATTTCTTTGATAAATTCTATCCCTTCAGCAAAAATACCTTCTTCATTGATATATTTTTCATTTACCAAATTCATCATTAAATGTACTTGATGAACATTTCCTTTTTTTCCCACGCCTAAACCAAAACTTGCACCATACAAATCGGCCAGTTTTTCGCTTAGTTTTGTCTGACTTGGGTAATTAAGACTATTTGTTTCCAACAAACTAGTCAATAGTGCACGTTTAGCAGCTGCTTGTTTCTGATGTTTAGTCGAAAAACGAAAAAACAAACGGATGGTTTTAAATTTTTCTGTAGGGATCACCGTTAAATTCACACCTGGTTGTAGTGAAATTGCCATTTTTTATGCTCCTTGCATTCATTCATGAATATGTTGCGTTCTTATTAAAAGTAATTATAACATACCAAACCTTTTGGAAAGAAAAAATCGATTTGCTAAATAGTGAACGATTTTCTTTTAGCTCTTAAGAAAAAAAACAATTTATTTCAAAAAAATAATTCATTTCGTTATACTAAAATAAGCAAAAATGGGAGGTGTAAATTTGAAAAGAATTTTTTCGGAATTTAAAGAGTTTATTTTAGGTGGCAACGTGCTCGATTTAGCAGTAGGTGTCGTTATTGGCAGTGCCTTTACTGCTATCGTTACTCAAGTAGTTGAAGGTTTAATCACACCACTAGTTGGTTGGTTTATAGCTGCTATAACAGGAACAAGAGATCTTGAAAGTTCCTTAGGCGTATTAGATTGGTCTCCTACACCAGGAGTAACATTCCAATTTGGCGAGATCGTTAGCGCAGTTATTACTTTTATTATTACCGGCTTTATCTTGTTCTTAATTGTAAAAGCGGCCAATAAAGCCAACCTGTCGGGCGAGGAAGAAGCACCAACTGCCGAAGAGTACTTAGCAGAAATCCGCGACCTAATGCGCCAAGAACAAGGCTTGCCAGTTGAAAGCCAAGAAGATAGCCAAACAGAAGAGGCTGACGAAACTGATAAAAAAACAGATTCTGAAAATAAACAAGAGTAAATAAAAATAGGAAAAAGTAGTGTGATTTCGCTACTTTTTCCTATTTAAAAAAGCCATCTTTAAGTAATACGCTTATAGAGCTTGAACTAGACGGCATCAAGAAACTCAATTTCTACTGTTTTTGTTAACACATCTGAATAGCTGTATGAAACTCGTTCAAATGAATTTTCTTCTGGATCCAAATCCACGACAAAAACTGCCGGGTATGTTTCTGTTAAAACGCCTCGACGTTGCGTCTGACGTTTCCTTCCTGTTTGAGCCACTAGCATAATTTTACTGCCAATGCGCTCTTCCAATGCTTTTTTGATCGTAGCTAGAGTCGTTGGCATGACATTCACCTCGATCTTCATTATACCACAAAACATCTGAACTTTAAAGTATACCACAAAAGCTAAAAATTTGACAATAGCTTTCTCCTAAATTAATTAAAAAAGATTCAAGTATCTGAAAGAATTAATCGCTGCGTAATTTTTCTTTTAGACCGGTCATAGGCGCTGCGAAACATATCATATTTTTGCGACGATGATGGCGTCATATTGCCGTAAAAAAAGCCGCAGAATGCCTGACTTTCTAATTCAGTTAATAATGTCTCACTACTTTCTTCAAGTGTTTCTTGGACAATGAGTTGCTCTAAGGGATCGTCCGTATATGAACGTTGTCCGATCCATTCTTTTGATCCCTCTACCAAAGAAGTTTGGTTATAAGAAACAACGCTTTCTGCTGTTTTTCTTTTATAAGCGCATTTTTTACGTACTAAGCTTACAATCTCGTTTTCAAAAGAACGTTTAAAAAAGATCCCTAAAGTTGTATCTTGCTCCCCTTTGTATTCGTGTAGACAACGATTGAACATGATTAACCCTTCCTGAATCCAATCTTGCTCATCAAAATCACGCAAAAAATATTTAGCGCTTATAGAATGGATTAGCGGGATATAGTAACTAAACAGTTCTAACAACGCTTCTTCACTTCCTTGTTGGGCTTGTACAATCAAAGTTTCGTCCATAAAAAAGCTCCTTTCATTCCTAATGATGAAAAGAGCGTATCATTGAAAAAAAGGAGCGTCTCTCATTTACCGACGCAACTTTTTTACAAGGCTTTTACTAAAAATATTCAACTTAATTCTCTTAATTTTTTCTCTAGTTCTTTTAATTGTTCTTCATCCCAAGGCGAATTTCGCCTGTAATCGGTATACTTTATTGATTCTTGATGACGTTGAATGGCTTCTTCTGTTTTTTTAACCGTTTTGTATAATTCCCTAGCAGGAACGCGTAAAGCTCCTTGTGAGAAGACGACCCATTGTTCGGCTAAATCACTGGTGGCTACGGATACTTGGGTCATAATGTCATTGAGTTCACCAGCAATTCTTTCAATATAGCTATCCGCTGTTTCTCCTTGTTCGGTAAAAACAACTTCTAATTGGTATTTCGCATAATTTTGTGTAATTCCAGGAACAAACTGAGCATCAAATACGACGATAATCGGCAATTTTTCATATTTAGCATAGTTTGATAACGATTGTAATAACTGTTCTCGCGCATCTTCCATCAAATTTTTATTTTTTAACTGGACAAGTTCAGGCCAAGCGCCGATCATATTATAACCGTCAACGATTAATAGTGGTTTTTTCATAGTCTCACTCATTTCGTTTTACGAAAGCTTCATACATTAGTATCCCACTTGCCACAGAAGCATTCAAACTTTGTACATGTCCTGTCATAGGAATTGTTAGCATTTCGTCCACTTGTTTTTTTAAACCGGTATTCATCCCATGTCCTTCATTACCCACAATTAAGCCAATAGCTCCGGAGGCGTTCCACTCATGATAGGAAGTCCCTTGCATATCTGTACCAAAAATCCAAAACCCGTTTTCTTTTAATTTTGTCACTGCCTGAGTTAAATTTGTCACCCGTGCCACTGGTACATATTCAACTGCGCCCGTCGAAGTTTTGACAACAGCAGGCGTAATACCACAAGCACGATGTTTAGGAATAATCACGCCGTCTACCCCTGAAGCGTCCGCTGTTCTTAAAATCGAGCCAAAATTATGTGGATCCTCGATGTGATCTAAAAGAACATAAAAAGGCTGAGATTTACTTTGCGCCATTAATTCTTCTAAAGACAAATATTGATAAGGTGTAATCGCCAAAACAATTCCTTGGTGAACACTTCCTTCACCCATTTGGTCTAACTTTTGTTTAGGCACCCATTTTACAGGAACTGAGTGTTCTTTTGCGAGGGTTTTTAATTCTTCAATTTTTGTGCCACCAGCATCTTTTAATAAAAATAATTTATTTCCTCTAGCTTGTTTTAAAGCTTCTTGTGCTGCATGCTGGCCAAACACAAAATCAGCCTCATTGGTGTCCGTTGTTTCTTTTTTTGTTTCACGTGTAACATTTTTTTCTTTTGTTTTATTTTTTGTTTTTTTCACTTTATCCCCTTCTCAAAAAATACGCCCAGAAAATTTTTATCTTTTCTACTTTATTTATTGATTCATTCCCATGTTTCTTCTATCTTTTGAATACACCAAGCAATTAATTCTTCTAAGCGCTGCGTTTGTTGTGACAAGTGTAGATAACCCATTAAGCTTTCAAACCCGGTAGACATACGATAGGTTTTAATATCTGTATTTTTCGCGCTTGTATGACTTTTACTATTTCGGCCACGACGATAATAGCTTTCTTCCTCTCCTTGTAAAAGTTGTTCATCCAGCATTTGTTGAAGCAAAAAGGCTTGTGCTTTAGCAGACACATAATAGGTCGCAAATCGGTGCAATTGGTTCGGACGGGTTCTGCCTGTCGCTACTAGATGATCACGAATATAAACTTCATAAATCGCATCGCCCACATAAGCCAAAGCTAACCCATTTAATTGTTGATAATCTGTCATGATTTTCTTCTCCATCTTGTTCCTTGCGGTGTATCTTCCAAAATAATCCCTTGGTCTTTTAATTGACCCCGAATTTCATCGCTACGAGCAAAGTCTTTGTTTTTACGAGCTTCATTACGTTCTGTGATCAATTGTTCCACCCGGTTGTCAGCTAAACCTTCTTCAAATACGATGCCAAAAATAGCCATTAATTCAATAAAATAATCGAGGGCAAATTTTAATACCTCATAAGACACCGTAGCTTGTTCCACGTAACGGTTCATCCATTTAGCCAATTCATAAACCACCGTAATCCCGTTAGCTGCGTTAAAATCATCATCCATTGCTTCCATAAACTGATCAATTAATTGGTTGATTTCATTTTTTTTCTTGGCATCCTCAGATAAATGACTTGTTGCATTATTTAAACGAAAAACGGCATTCTCATAAGTGTTTTTTAGGCGTTGCAAGTTGTTACTTGCTTCTGTTAAAGTTTTTTGGCTATAACGAATGGGACGCCGGTATTGTGTGGTGGATAGGAAAAAACGCACAACCTGCGGATCTATTCGTTGTAAAATATCGTGCACGGTGACAAAGTTTCCTAATGATTTACTCATTTTTTCATCATCTTCACCAATGGTCACATAACCATTATGCATCCAGTAATTAGCAAATTTTTGACCCGTTTTGGCTTCACTCTGCGCAATTTCGTTTTCATGATGGGGAAATTCTAAATCTTGGCCACCACCATGAATATCAAGCGTATCCCCTAGTAATTGAGTAGCCATAACAGAGCATTCGATGTGCCAGCCAGGGCGTCCATCGCCCCAAGGAGCTTGCCAAGAAATCTCCCCAGGTTTTGCGTTTTTCCATAAAGCAAAATCTAAAGGGTCTTCTTTTAGCTGTTGTTCACTTCCCGTACGTTTACTGGCTCCAACTTCTAATTCGTCAATGGATTGATCGCTTAAATGCCCGTATTCAGGGAATTTACGCGTTCGATAATAAACATCACCATCAACCACATAAGCATATTCTTTATCTAACAATACTTGAATAAATTCAATGATATCTTGCATATAGTCAACGACACGCGGGTAAGAATCTGCTGGTTTTACGTTTAATTTTCCCGTATCTTCTTTAAATGCCTTGATAAATCGCTCAGCTACTTCAGGTGTCGTTATCTCTAACTCCTGGGCTGCTCGGATAATTTTGTCATCGACATCCGTAAAGTTTGATACATAATTGACTTCATAACCACGGAATTCCAAATAGCGACGAATGGTATCAAAAGAAACCGTGCTCCGGCCATTACCAATGTGAATGTAATTATAAACCGTTGGCCCGCAAACATACATTTTAACTTTTCCAGCAGTCATTGGTTGAAATTCTTCTTTTTCTCTTGTTAATGTATTGTATATTTTGATCATTTAAAACGCTCCTTTCCAGCTAAATTGTTAAAAATAAGCGTCTTTCAAGTAGGTTAGTTAAACTAACCTATTCGAAAGACGCTTATACACGTGGTTCCACTTTCATTGATAACTATTACCTCATTAAAAGCGTAACGAGCTTTGTCCCGTCTTTGGTTTTGCCAAAGCCACTCACCAGGTGCAATTCTTAATCCTTTTTTGACTGCCTTCCAGCAAAAGCCGTCTCTCTGTGAAAAAAAGATTAATACTTCGTCTGTTCCTCGTGTTTATAATACTTTATTTAAATGCGCTAAAGCTTTTTCTCTACCTAATAGTTCAACAGTATCAGGTAATTCAGGGCCATGCATTGCCCCAGATACTGCAATTCGAATCGGCATATATAAATTCTTACCTTTTGACCCTGTTTCTTTTTGTACCGTCTTAATCGCCTTTTTAACAGTAGGAGCATCGACGACTTCCATTTGTTCTAATTGAGCCTTAAATGCTCTGAGAACTGCCGGCACGTTTTCCCCTGCTAATGTTTCTTTCGCTGTGTCATCTAAAACAGGATGTTCATCAAAGAATAGATAAGTTAAATCAACGATTTGAGCCGCATAGCTCATTTGAGGTTGATATAGACTAACTAATTTTTTCACCCATTCCAAACGCTCGGAACTAGGGTTTTGTTCGATACGTCCATCTGCTTGTAAATAAGGTAAACACATATCGGTCAGTGTATCTATATCTAACTGTTTAATGTAGTGGTTCCCAATCCATTCTAACTTTTTGGCATCAAATGAAGCAGGAGATTTACTTAAACGGCTGGATTCAAACATATCGATAATTTCTTGCTTTGAAAAAATTTCGTTTTCACCTTTAGGCGACCAACCAAGTAAGGCGATGAAATTCAACATTGCTTCAGGTAAATAGCCTAACTGACGATACTGTTCAATAAATTGTAAGATTGTTTCGTCCCGTTTACTTAATTTTTTACCTGTTTCTGCATTAACAATTAATGTCATATGACCAAACTTCGGTGGTGTCCAACCGAAAGCTTCATAAATCATCATTTGCTTTGGTGTATTCGCAATATGATCATCACCACGCAAAACATGGGTAATTTCCATCATATGGTCATCCACAGTTACAGCAAAATTATAAGTCGGCATACCATCTGTCTTTTGAATAATAAAGTCGCCGCCCACATTGTCTGATTCAAAAGCAATCTCATTTTTTACCATATCATCAAAACGATATTCCGTATTTTTAGGTACACGGAAACGAACAACAGGAACAATCCCTTGGGCTTCTTTTTCCGCTTGTTCTTCTGCAGATAAATTAGCACATTTGCCACTGTAATGTGGGATTTCACCACGAGCTTTTTGCGCTTCTTTTTCTTCTTCTAGTTCTTCTTGTGTGCAATAGCATTTATAGGCTCGATTACTAGCCAATAATTGTTCAATCAATGGTAAATAAATATCTTTTCGTTCTGATTGACGATAAGGACCATAATCGCCTGGTTTTTCTGGAGATTCATCCCAATCAACGCCTAACCAAGCAAGATTATCTAATTGACTCTTTTCTCCATCTTCAATACTTCGTTTTTGATCCGTATCTTCAATTCGAATAATAAATTCGCCATCCATATGACGCGCATATAAATAATTAAATAAAGCTGTGCGCGCATTACCAATGTGTAAATGCCCTGTTGGACTCGGCGCATACCGTACACGTACTTTCGTCATCGTCATCTTCCTCTTCTTTTTAAATCTTAATGGGTTGTTATTTGATATAAGAATAACTATTCAGCTAAAATTGTACATTTAAACAGCGAATTAGTAAAGTCGAACGACTGGCTATCGCGTTTATCTACCTATTATTACGTTTTATTTTCTTGCGCCTGACTATCGCTATCAATGCCTCGTTCAGCGTGAGCTGGCTTAGAAAAAATCATACGACCCGCAGCAGTTTGTAAGGCACTCGTGACAATCACGCGTAAACGCTCGTTCATATAATGCAGGCCTTCTTCAACCACAACCATCGTACCATCATCTAAATAGGCCACTCCTTGTTGCCGTTCTGTTCCAGCTTTTATGATTGTTACTTCCATTGACTCCCCCGGGATAACTACTGGTTTAACTGCATTGGCTAACTGATTAATATTTAATATAGGAACGTTTTGAAATTCAGCTACTTTGTTTAAATTATAGTCATTCGTGACAACAATACCATCTAACAATTTAGCCAGTTTTAGTAATTTACTATCCACTTCTGTTATATCTTCGAAATCACCATCATACATTTCTACAGAGATTTCATCTTCTTTTTGCAAAGAATTTAAAATATCTAGCCCTCTTCGACCACGAACACGTTTTAAACTATCCCCAGAATCAGCGATATACTGCAATTCATCCAATACAAAATTAGGAATCAAAAGAACGCCTTCAATAAAACCTGTCTGAGCAATATCGTAAATACGCCCATCAATGATTACACTAGTATCTAATATTTTATATTTATGAAAATGGTCTTCTATCTTACGATCAAGTAATTGTTGGTCTTGTGTGTCACTTTTCTTCCCTCTAGGAGCTAAAAGTTTTTTCCATTCTTCAATTCTTGTCACGCTGATTTGAAAACCAAAATAACCAAACAAAATCATCAATAGAAACGGAACAACGCTATTAGCAAAAGGCACTTCCCAATTATAAAACGGCAGCGAGACAATCATTCCAATAATTAACCCTAAAATTGTACCGACAACACCAAATAAAAGGTAAGTTAAACTAAAATTGCTCAGCCATTTTTCGGTTTTTTGTATGCCACTTGAGATCATATTAACGACCAATAGGGAAAGTAAATAAAAAATAAGAGCACCAATTAAACTATTGGTCACGTTATTATTCAACCAGTTGTTTTGCTGTTGCCCAATCATTTCCCACCCTAGGGGCAAGGAAGAAATACCTAGACTCGCACCAGCTAAAACCATTAACACAGTAATAACTCGTTTTTGCATGTTTCCCCTCCTTTCTTCAGTTTTTAACGAAATACGCGTTTTAATGCTTCATCAAGTGTGGATACGCCCACCACTTCAATACCAGCTGGCGCTTTTAAGCCGCTTAAATTATTTTTTGGTAGATAGACTTTTTCAAAGCCTAGTTTTTGTACCTCTTTTACGCGCTGTTCAATGGCGTTCACACGGCGGATTTCTCCGGTCAACCCAATTTCGCCAATAAAACACTCCGTGGGTTTTGTTCCTTTTTCTTTGTAGCTTGATGCAATACTAATAGCCGTGGCTAAGTCAATTGCCGGTTCATTTAATTTTACCCCACCAGCTGCTTTTAAATAAGCATCTTGGTTTTGTAAAAGTAAGCCTGCCCGCTTTTCTAACACGGCCATAATTAAAGAAACTCGGTTAAAATCAAGACCCGTAGTAGTGCGTTTAGCATTGCCGAACATGGTCGGGGTAACAAGTGCTTGAATTTCAACTAAAATAGGACGCGTGCCTTCCATGGCTACGACAATTGAAGAGCCGCTAGTCCCTTCCAATCGCTCTTCTAAAAAGACTTGAGAAGGATTAACGACTTCTTCTAAGCCTTGTTCACGCATCTCAAAAATCCCAATCTCATTCGTTGAACCAAAACGGTTTTTCACTGCCCGTAAAATACGAAAGCTTTGATGCTGTTCTCCTTCAAAGTACAGCACCGTATCTACCATATGTTCAAGCATGCGCGGACCAGCAATAGAACCTTCTTTTGTCACATGGCCCACCACAAACACAGCAATACCATTGGATTTAGCAATTTTTAATAACTCAGCTGTCGTTTCACGAACTTGACTGACACTTCCTGCAACACTTGAGATATCTGGCTGTGTCATTGTTTGGATCGAATCAACAATCACATAGTCTGGCTGTAGTTTTTCGATGGTATTTCGAATATCTTGCATATCTGTTTCAGCGAATAAATAAAAATCATTTTCTGCATCGCCCAAACGCTGCGCTCGCATTTTTATTTGTTCTGCACTTTCTTCTCCTGAGACATAGAGCACTTTACCGCCGGTTGCTACCAGTTGCTGGGACACTTGTAAAAGTAAAGTAGACTTTCCAATACCTGGGTCCCCACCTAATAGAACCATCGAACCCGGTACAACGCCCCCGCCTAATACACGGTTTAATTCTTCTAGCTTTGTTTTTACTCGAGGCTCTTTTTTAGGAACAACGTCTTTTAAAAGCGTTGGTTGCATTTTTTCCCCTGTTAACGTGCTACGAGTTTTGCGATCAGTCGTATCTTGGATTTGTTCTTCTACCATGGAATTCCAACTGCCACAATTAGGACATTTCCCTAAATATCTAGGAGAGATATAACCACAATTTTGACATTCAAATTGTGTTTTTGCCTTTTTTGCCATATTTTCCCTTCTTTTATTTTATTTTATCTGACGAACCTAAACCGCCGGTACGGTCATGTGTTGTTTGATCTTGGTCCGCTTTTAAAAACGGTAAGAAAATTCCTTGACCGATTCGTTCGCCTTTTTTAATGACGACATCTTGTAAGCCGATGTTAATAAATTGAAACATGATATGACCTTCATTGTCTGTGTTGTTATAATAGTCACTATCAATAACTCCAACCCCATTTGCTACAAGTAAAAACCGTTTTAGTGGGTTACTGGAACGATTGGCTAATTGCAAAAATTCATCTTCTACCATATACGCCTTAATTCCAGTAGGCACCAAAACAGGTTTAATCTTTTTTTCTGTATTCGCTTTGTCATCAATTTTTCTTGTTAAAAGTTGTTTCCATATACTTGGGATCACAATTTCTGCTGCTGCTTCAAAGTCATAACCGGCAGAATGATGTGTCGCTCGCTGTGGTAAGTGAACATCTTTTTTTATATAATCTGTGACGATTTCAAATCCTCTTTTTTTCATAACAACCCTCCATAAAGACTACGCCTATTTTACCATATCTTTGGCAAAAAACTGAGTGTCTTTCTGTTTTCTAAAAATTTCTCAAGAATTAACAAATAAGTTAGTTATTTTTTATGTATATTGTCTTATTTTTGCATCTTTTTACCCAACGCGTTAGGATGAAATTAAGAAAAGAAAGGAAGGTATCACAAATGACAAAAAACATTCTAGATGAAACAACCACATTAAATAATGGTGTCAAGATGCCGTATTTTGGTTTAGGCGTATGGAAGACCGATAATCATACCGCACAAAACTCAGTGACCGAAGCAATCAAAAATGGTTATCATTTGATCGATACCGCCAAACAATACGGAAACCAAGCCGGCGTTGCCAAGGGCATCCGTGAAGGCTTACGCCAAACGGGCGGTAACCGTAAAGATTTATTTATTACTTCTAAGTTATTTGATGGTGATGCAGGTTATGATTCCGCTTTGCACGCTTTTTATGATACCTTGCATGAACTACAATTGACTTATATTGATTTATTTTTAATTCATTGGCCCGTTGATGAACACTACATTGATACCTGGCACGCTTTAGAAAAATTGTACAAAGATGGTTTAATTCGAGCTATCGGTGTTTCTAATTTTGATAATGAACGGTTACAAAATTTACTAGATCATGCCAACGTTACACCGGCAGTAAACCAAATGGAATATAATCCGTTAAACCAAGAAAAAGAAATCCATGAAATGGCAAGAATGACTGGAATTCAATTAGAAGCGTGGTCTCCATTAGGCGGTGGTCAAGCACTAAGTAATCCAACGATTAAGCAATTAGCAGAAAAATACAATAAAACAGCTGCTCAAATTATTCTGCGTTGGAATTATCAACAAGACGTCATTACTATTCCAAAATCGACTCATCAAGAACGCATGATCGAAAATAGCCAAATTATGGACTTTGAATTAACTGATGAAGATGTTCAAAAGATTCAAGAAATGGATGAGAAAAAACACACCCTTTGGTATGATGATTTCTACTGGCATAATCCAACAGACCCTAATAATCACCCTGAATCTATAGAAGTTTGGGACGACACAGAACAATATAAAAATTAAACCAAAGTAAAAGAGACTGGAATCCCAGTCTCTTTTTTATTATTCTTCTGTAGGCTCTGTAGGTTCAACCGCTACCTTTTGCGGAACAACTTTTTGCTTAATACAAAATTTATACCAAGCGTATACAAAAATCCCCAAAATGATGAAACCACCATAACCAACGGCTGGATACACAAAGCCAATCACATTCGTAAATCCGCCAAAGCTTAGAGCAAAAGCTGCTGTGGCCACTACGAATAATAAATAACGGAAATTCTTTTTGCTCGGTGTGATAAAACTCGTTGAAAATGAATATAAAACGCTCATTGCTGTATTCCAAATTTCAAAGAAAATCAAAATCGACATAACAAGTCCCACCCATGGCTGAACCAAACGAGCCATCTGAAGCATTGGTAGATCAAAGGAAGCTACTTGCGCAGAAGTTGCAAATAAAGTTAAATTAATTAAAACAATTAAAAAACCAACGACAATGCCACCGATCATGCCACCTCGACGCGCAACTTTTTTATCTTTTTCTACACCGCCTAAAAGAAAAGCTGTGGCAACGCCTGTAGTTAAATTGACTGAAGCATAATTTAGTGCGCTAATCCACCAATTAGGTAGGGGAGAAGTTAATTCTAATGCCTCTGCATTGAGAGTAGCAAAATCCCAATTAGCTGTTGAAAGTGAACGAAAACTAATAACAATCACCAAAATAATTAAAAATGGCGCAATCGCTCCAATAGCGCCAATAACTTTTTCTGTATTCATCAAACCTATAAGAAAAACAAGCGCCACACAAATCAAATTTCCCACCCAAATTGGCCAATTGAATTGTTGATTTAAATTACTGCCCGCGCCTGCTACCATCACGACACCAATTCCAAATAATGTTAGTAATAAGAAAATATCAATGACGCGATTGGTAATCGGCGAAGTAATACAGTTTAATACATCACGATGCGAGTAAGCTTTAAAAAAATGACCCATATCAACAATAATAAAACCAAAAAATCCAAAAATAAAGATGGAAGCTATTGTTCCAACAATTCCCCAAATGCCAAAACTAGTAAAATATTGCAGCATTTCTTGTCCCGAAGCAAAACCTGCGCCAATAATAATCCCTGTAAAAGCCATAGCGATTTTAAACTGTCTCATATATCTTCCAACCTTTCTAGCTACTAAATTACTGGCGCAAATTTACCAACCTTGTCCAGATACATCATAATCATCTAGCTTTCCTTCTACCAATTCATTCATTGTTTCTTCAATTAAGTCCAATGCTTTTATTAGTTCTTGATCCGTAATAACTAGCGGAGGTTGAAAACGTAAGACACTTCCACCAATAGCAATCAAAACGGCTCCTTTTTCAAACAATCGATTG
The DNA here is from genome assembly GCA_030462125.1 of Tetragenococcus sp. Classification (GTDB taxonomy): domain Bacteria; phylum Bacillota; class Bacilli; order Lactobacillales; family Enterococcaceae; genus Tetragenococcus. The sequence goes on along the minus strand of JAKDZT010000005.1, from coordinate 21,495 downwards.
CAAATCTTTAAAGCCGCTTGATCACCTTTTGTTTTGCTTTTTTTATCTGTCACAATATCGATACCTATTGATAACCCTAAGCCACGTATATCGCCAATAAAGGCATAATCATCTTTCCATTTTTTCATTCGCTTTTGGGCAATTTTTCCTTTACGTGTACTTTCTTGCAAAAGATTATCTTCTTCTATCATATCTAAAGTAGCTAAAGAAGCAGCACAGCAAACTGGATTAGCCGCAGTTGTAAATACGTGGGCAGGAGCTTCTAAGCTATCCATGATTTCTTTACGGCCCACAATGGCAGATAGAGGCATTCCGCCAGCTAAAGATTTACCGTAAGCAACTAAATCTGCTTCAACACCAAAATGTTCTGTTGAACACCAAGTCCCGGTACGGCCAAGGCCTTGTTGTACATCATCGACAGCAAATAAAATCCCGTGTTTATGACAAAGGTCATACAAAGCTTTAAAATAACCTGGCACAGGTTCTAATAACCCGCCATCTCCTTGTAATGTTTCAATAACAACACAAGCAATTTCTTCTGGGGGTAAATAGGTCTCCATCATTTGTTTAAATGGCGCTAAGTATTCTTCAATCGAATTAGATTCTACTTGTCCATACATCCCACGATAATTATCTGGAAAGGGTATATGTTCAATATTAGGTACAAACGGCCCCATTTTAGCGCGCATTTTTACGTTAATTGCTGACATTGAAATCGAACCATAAGTAGAACCATGGTAAGCGTTTTGAAACGTGACAATATTTGGCCGTCCAGTATAAGCACGTGCATATTTCATGATTCCATCACAGGCGTCAGACCCGCTTAAACCAAAAGTCGCTTTTTTTGCAAATTGACCTGGTGTGATTTCACATAATTTTTCTGCCAGCTTAATTGCCGGCTCATGGTACATATAAGCCGGGGTATAATGGACCATTTTATCCGCTTGTGCTTTAATCGCGTCCGTAACCTTTTTAGGTGAATGCCCTACGTTAATTGCACTAGCACTAGCTAATAAATCAATATATTCTTTGCCTGCAAAATTGACCAAGGTTGCCCCTTTAGCATGATCGATTAATAATGGATAGTAAGAAATCCTTCCTGCTTTAGCAAAATATTGTTCATCTTTTTCCATTAGTTCTTCATATGTTGCCATATGTTACACCTCCTGTTTGCTACAAACAAACACAATTATTTCATTTTTCTGATTTTTCCAATTATTTTGCAGCTAATTAGTCAATAAACTAACACCATGGTACTGCTATGTCAACTGTTTTTCTGAATTTTTTTGAATATTCTACGATTTAGCTTTGAATCTAAATTTTCTCTAATATTTCCGGTATAATAAATGACGAAAACTCTATTTGTTAGTACAATGGAAAATAGTAAAGAAAAAATTGGAGAAGATTATGTACAAGGAAAATCTAGAACCAAAACGTATCGTAGTAAAGGTGGGTACCACCACTTTAATTTATCCCAATGGCAACATCAATTTAGCTAGTATCGATGAATTAGCTCTCGTTTTAAGTGATTTACGGAATCGCGGGAAAGAAGTTATTTTAGTTTCTTCTGGAGCCATTGGGGTAGGGTTAAATCAATTACAGTTAAGTCAGCGCCCTGTTTCTATTCCAGAACAACAAGCAGTAGCAGCTGTTGGCCAAGCAGAACTAATGGATATCTACAGCCAACGTTTTCAAGTATACAGCCAACAAACAGCACAAGTACTTTTAACTAGAGATATCGTAGAATATCCTGAAAGTCGCAATAATGTAATAAATACCTTAGAAGAGCTGTTAAATATGGGAATCGTTCCTATTATTAACGAAAATGATACTGTCGCAATCGATGAATTGGATCATTTAACAAAATTTGGCGATAATGATCAACTTTCTGCCATTGTTAGTGAATTGACTCGTGCCGAATTATTAATTATGCTTTCAGATGTTGATGGATTTTATTCTGATAATCCGTTAAAAAATACGCAGGCTAAACTTTATCAACGGATTACAAAAATTGATGATGAATTAATGAAACAAGCTGGCACTAGCAACAATCATTTAGGAACGGGCGGCATGGTAAGTAAATTAAAAGCAGCTAAACGAGTATTAGACGCAAAAGGTAGTATGGTATTAGCGAATGGAAAACGTCCTAAAATTATTTTTGATATTTTAAACGGCGCAGATATTGGTACTTTGTTTAAGGAGGAATTATCTTGACAGATTTACAACGATTAGGACAACAAGCAAAAGAAGCAGCATCTCAGTTAGGACTATTGGATACAAAACAGAAAAATCAATTTTTAGAACAAATGGCCGTAGCAATCGAAAATAATTCAGAAGAAATTTTACAAGCTAATCAAATGGATCTTAACCAAGCAGATGAAAACGGGATCGAAGAAGTCATGAAAGATCGTCTACGACTAACAGAAGCTCGTATTAAAGAAATGGCAGATGGTATACGTCACGTGGCACAATTGGATGATCCCATCGGTACTATCGAACATATGTGGAAAAATGAAAATGGTCTGACAATTGGTCAAAAGACAGTACCTATTGGTGTCGTTGGTATCATCTATGAATCTCGTCCTAATGTAACCACTGACGCGGCCAGCTTATGTTTTAAATCTGGGAACGCTGTTATTTTACGGGGAGGAAAGGAAAGCTTTTATTCTAACCAATTACTGGTCAGTATTTTACAAGATACCCTAGAAAAAAATCAATTTTCTTCACAGGCAATCCAATTTATTGATGATACTACTCATGAAACAGCCGACGAATTGATGCAGCTAACGGACTTTTTGGACGTATTAATCCCTAGAGGCGGTGCTGATTTAATCAAGCATGTCAAAAAAAATGCGAAAGTTCCAGTAATTGAAACAGGAACTGGCAATAATCATATTTATATCGATAAAGATGGCCAATTGAATATGGCAACAGATATCCTCACTAACGCCAAAGTACAACGTCCTTCCGTTTGTAATGCATGTGAGACGCTTTTGATTCATAAAGAAGTCGCAGCTTTCTTCTTACCAGCGATAGAAGAAAAATTAATAGATCTAGGAGTTGAGTTGCGTGCAGACGAATGGGCCAGTGAGTATCTTCCTTCGGCAACTTTAGCAACAGAAGAAGATTGGTCTACTGAATTTCTAGATTATACTTTAGCGATAAAAGTGGTTGATTCTATTGATGATGCCATCGCTCATATTAATCACTATAATACAAAACACTCAGAAGCAATCATAACGGATAATTATTTTGCTGCTCAAAAATTCTTAAATGAAGTAGATGCGGCTGCAGTTTATGTCAATGCTTCCACTCGTTTTACCGATGGCTTTGTTTTTGGATTTGGTGCTGAAATTGGCATTTCCACCCAAAAATTACATGCTAGAGGACCTATGGGATTAAAAGCACTAACGAGTACAAAATATATTATTTACGGCGACGGCCAAATCAGAGAATAAGTTTCACGTGAAACTTATTCAATAATTAAACCTAAGCCTTGTGCGATCGTAATTGCCTGTTCTTGATTTACCTGCAACCCTTTGATAAATTCTTGCGATAAAGCAATACTATCAAAAAAGTTGTTGGATAAATCAAGACCGGCCATGTTGGTTAAAAGCCAACTCGAATGGGTTAATTGATTGTTTTGCATATTCAAATTTTTCCAGTATACTTCATTAAATTCCGCTTCATTTAACGCACAGTCACTAAAAGTAACTGCCTTTAAATCAGTATGACTAAACGAAGCGAAATTAATAAGACAATCGTCAAACGTACAGTCACGTAAATAACTTTCAGCAAAATTGGTTCCGATCAATTTACATTGGCGAAAAATAACTTGATGAAAACTAGCCCCTATCCAAGCTAAATTGGAAAAATCACAATGATCAAAAATGACATTACTACACTCAAAACGTTCTAATTGAGCACTTTGCATGATGAGATGGTTTAATTCAGTTTCTCGCAAAACCATATTTTTAGCCGACAAGTAGCTCTGGTCGCCATCTTTTCCTTTTAAACCAGAAAAAATGGCCTCATTTTCAAGAAAAAATTCTCCTGACATTAAAGTTGGGAGTTTGGGTGAAAGAGGTGTTTTTTGATTTGCTTTTGCCATATATCATTACTCCTTTTTTAAATTGTTCCTCTTATTCTAACAGAACTTACTGCTTAGGTCGGATGCGTAGTGTAAAAAATTTTGCTATCCTTAATATTGAAAAGTAGGAGGGACAACATATGAAAAGCCGTTCGAATTTCATAAATATTTTAATTATAATTGTCGGGTTGGTCTTAGCTAGCTTATTATTAAATATCCTCTTATCCTTAGCAAGCGGCGTCTTATATCTCGTTTTTAAATTTGGTATCCCCTTATTAATTATTGGAGGCGTCATTTACTGGTTAACAAATAAGAGACACAAAAGACCTCGAAGATGATAAAAAGAACGAACAAGCCATTTGTTCGTTCTTTTTTTATCAAACCTCATAAACGAAATTACCTATTTTTCGCTAAACTTTATTTTTAATGAAGCGTTTAAAACAATTATATTAATAAGGTTTTAAGACTAATGGTAAAAACAGCCATATCTATCTTACAGACTTGAAACGCGGTAAAATCCCCGCTATAATGACCAGAGGACCTTAAACGGTCAATACGAAAAAAAGTGAGGAAATTTATTGATTACTGTAAATAACGTAAGTTTGCATTTTTCTGGTCGCAAACTTTTTGATGATGTTAACTTAAAATTTACACCTGAAAATTGCTATGGCTTAATCGGGGCTAATGGTGCCGGTAAGTCGACGTTTTTAAATATTTTATCAGGTGAAATTGAACCGTCAACTGGCACAGTTACTATGGGACCTAATGAACGGATGGCCGTATTAAAGCAAAACCACTTTGATTACGAACAGTATCCAGTCATTGAAACAGTCATCATGGGGCATAAACGTTTGTATGATATCATGAAAGAAAAAGAAGCATTGTATACAAAAGAAGATTTTACTGATGAAGATGGTATAAAAGCAGCCGAATTGGAAACAGAATTTGCCGAATTAAACGGGTGGGAAGCCGAATCTGAAGCAGCAGTCCTTTTGCAAGGGCTAAATATCCCTGAGACGCTGCATCAAGTTCAAATGAACGAATTGACAGAAGGTCAAAAAGTAAAAGTATTACTAGCCCAAGCATTATTTGGCGAACCAGATGTCTTATTACTAGATGAGCCGACCAATGGTTTGGATATCCCTTCAATTAACTGGTTAGAAGAATTTTTAATCAATTTTGAAAATACAGTTATTGTAGTGTCCCATGACCGCCACTTTTTGAATAAAGTATGTACCCATATGGCAGATTTGGATTATGGCAAAATTAAATTATATGTAGGCAACTACGACTTTTGGTTAGAATCCAGCCGTTTAGCAACCAAACTACAACAACAAGCCAATGCTAAAAAAGAAGAACAAATGAAAGAATTACAAGAATTTATTGCTCGTTTTAGTGCCAATGCCTCAAAATCAAGGCAGGCAACTTCACGTAAGAAAATGTTGGACAAAATCACTTTAGATGATATTCAACCATCTTCTCGCCGTTATCCTTTTATTAGTTTTAAACCTGAACGAGAAATCGGCAATGATTTACTACAAGTGGAAAATGTTAGTGTGACGATCGAAGGCAAGAAAATTTTAGACAATATTTCTTTTACACTAAGTAAAAATGATAAAGTTGTCTTTGATGCTAAAGATGATATTGCGACCACTACTTTACTAAATGTTCTTACTGGAAAAACAGAACCTGATACAGGTTCTGTACGTTGGGGGATCACGACAAGTCAAGCTTATATGCCCAAAGATACAAGTGATGAATTTGACAGTGAACAAACAATTTTAGACTGGCTTGGTCAATATGCTGCCAAAGAAGAAGATGACAACACCTTTTTACGTAGTTTTTTAGGTAGAATGTTATTTTCTGGTGAAGAAGTCAATAAAAAGGTCAATGTGCTTTCTGGCGGTGAAAAAGTTCGTTGTATGTTATCAAAACTGATGTTGTCAAAAGCCAATGTCTTACTTTTAGATGACCCAACCACGCATTTAGATCTAGAATCGATTACAGCCTTAAATAATGGGCTAATAGATTTTTCTGGTGCATTACTTTTTACTTCTCATGACCATGAATTTATACAAACATTGGCTAACCGAGTGATCATCGTTTCCGATCAAGGAGTTGTTGATCGTATGGATACGACTTATGATGAATTCTTAGAAAATGAAGCTGTACAAGAACGGGTCACACAGTTATACGCTTAATTGCTAGCAAAATAAATAAGGACGTTCGATTTATCTCGAATGTCCTTATTTTTTATGTTTATATGGGTCTTATTCCCATTGAAAAAACAGCCAAACAGCCGTATCCCGTGTGACTAGCAATTGTAGGACCCAACGGAAAACAGCTGATAGGTGTTTGCGGATAATGTTGTTTTAACTGTTGGGCAACGCTATCTGCCGCTTGTTTATCGCCACTATAAGCAATATAAAAATGATCAACAATGGTTAAATCTACCCCAGTAACGGTTTCATCTACCATTCTTTTAAGGGCTTTTTTACGTCCATGGACCTTATCAACATTTTGTAACTGACCTTTTTCATTCACATTAAGGATAGGTTTGATACTTAATAACCCACCAATAGCAGCTTGAGTTTTGGTCACTCTGCCTCCATATACTAAGTGTTTTAAATCGTCAACAGTAAACCAGGAGCGCAAAGACATTTTATATTTATCTAACCAATGGGTTGTTTCTGCTAGGGAGTTTCCTTCTTCTTGCAATCGAATAGCTTCCATTACCAACATCCCCTGACCCAAACTAGCCGTTTTTGTATCAAAACTAGTGATCGTAAAATCAGGATATTCTTCTTGCAGCTGCTTAACTGCCATAAGAGAGCTTTCATAAGAACCACTTAAGCCCGACGAAAAAGCAATATATAAAACAGGAATTTCCTTTTGAGCATAAGGTCTTAAAAAGTCCATATATCTTCCCACATTAATTTGTGTGGTCGTAGGCTGTTTGTTCTCTTTTAACTGGGCTAAAAACCACGAATTATCAAAAGTTTTCCCTAAATCATCGGTATATTCTTTCCCATCTAACTCCACAAACATAGGAATATAGGCAACTTTGTATTTATCTAGCAAGTCTGCTGGTAAATCACAGCAAGCGTCTGTAACGATTTGAAACATGTTTTCGCTCCTTTAAAGTTGACTTTTTTCCATTATACCTTATATTTTGGGAAAACTTAAACTTTTTGGATGCTTTAAGCTTGTGACCAAACACTTTCTAAAATGTTTGTTTGATTGCGATCTGGTCCAATCGAAAAAGTTGAAATTCGCACACCAACCAGTTCTGAAACCCGACGAATATAATTCCGCGCGTTTTCTGGTAATTCTTCTAGTGTTTTACAATTTGTCACATCTTCTGACCAACCAGGCAATTCTTCATAAACGGGTTTACAACGGTTCAATTCTTTCAGACTTGCCGGGTAATGATAAATCAGTTGTCCATCTAATTCATAAGCCGTACAGATTTTAACAGTATCCAAGCCGCTTAACACATCAATACAGTTTAGCGACAAATTTGTAATACCCGAAACACGCCGTGAATGGCGCATGACCACTGAATCAAACCAACCCACACGACGAGGTCGTCCTGTAGTCGTACCATATTCGTGTCCTACTTTTCTAATTTGATCTCCCACTTCATCAAACAATTCGGTAGGAAAAGGGCCATCACCGACTCGCGAAGTATAAGCCTTACATACACCTACCACTTTGTCGATTTTAGAAGGTCCTACGCCACTACCAATGGTGACACCACCAGCAACTGGATTCGAAGAAGTAACAAAAGGATAAGTACCTTGGTCAATATCCAGCATAACACCTTGTGCTCCCTCAAATAAAACGCGTTTTCCACGGTCCAAAGCGTCATTTAAAATGACTGAGGTATCTGTAACATATTGTTTGATTTGTTGACCATATTCATAAAACTCTGCAAAAATATCGTCAAATGCAATGGCTTGATCATCATACATTTTTTCAAATTGTCTATTTTTATCTGCTAAATTACTTTTTAATCGTTCACTAAAGATATCCTTGTCCAACAAATCAGCGATACGAATACCAACACGTGCTGCTTTATCCATATAAGCTGGCCCAATTCCCTTAATCGTAGTACCAATTTTATCAGCACCCTTAGCTTCTTCTTGCAATTGGTCCAATTTGATATGATAAGGCAAAATCACATGAGCACGATCAGAGATCCGTAAATTTTCTGTAGAGACCCCATGTTCTTTTAAATAATTTAATTCTTCTACCAGAGACTTAGGATTCACAACTACGCCATTTCCAATAACGCTAATTTTTTCCTTATAAAAAATCCCCGAAGGAATCAAATGCAGTTTATACGTCACATCATCAAATTGAATCGTGTGCCCTGCATTATCGCCGCCTTGATAACGTGCAATTACTTCCGCGTCTTCGCTTAAAAAATCAGTAATTTTTCCCTTTCCTTCATCGCCCCACTGCGTTCCTACAACTACCACTGATGACATATGGATACCTCTTTCTTTTGGTCTATTAACTGAACAAAAAAGTAAGTAGTCACTAGCCGAATGCTAATTCTTCTCCTTACTCCCGCATCATTGTACCAACTTCCCCTTTGTATTACAATGAAAAATCGAATAATTAAATTTTTATTCTTTTATTATTAGCTAAAAACCGAACATTTACAAAGAAAGCACCCTAATGCCATTTAAAAAACGAAAAATGTTTAGTAAAAATCATAATTCTTATATAAGTTTTCAAGTGCTTTTTTTTCTTGAATTAATTTTTTTCCAATGTTTGTTTGTGCTACTGTTGTACGACTTTCCACTCGTTCCACCAATCGCTTCGTCGATAAAATATCGATCTGTTGTTCAACTGCCTCTTTTACCGAAGAAAATGGTTGGTGTGCCACTAATTGTAAACCGTAGCTATTTGATAATAGCGTATAACCAGCTAAACCGGTTTCTTTTTGGTAACTTTTAGCAAAACCGCCATCAATGACTAGCATACTTCCATTAGCTTTGATTGGATTTTCCCCTTTATACGCTTTTACAGGAGTATGACCGTTAATAATATGCCCAGTAATGGGTAAATTGAAATCTTTTAAAATTTCTTGGCAAATCGCTTCTTGATTTCTTAAACGGTAATAAGCATTTTTTTCTTCTCGATGAGTATGTGGGTCTTCGATATAATACCGTTCAAAGGTTGCCATGACTTTTTTACCAAATAATGAAGAACATTCCCCCGTCCACAAATACCATAATAAATCAGTCGCAAAATCAGCAGAAATTTCAGGATGACTATAACTATAACGGATTTGTTCTTCAAAAAAATCTAATAAATTTTTACCAGAGTACTGCTCCTGTCCCACACGAAAAGATTTGAAATCGCCATTTTGATGAAGCGGGATACAGCCATGAAGCAGTAAATTCCCATTATAGCATAAATACATATTTCCTTTTTCTAGTAAAAAATCCATATGGCGCTTCAAAGGTTCCGAGGTTTGAAAGGAATGTAACAACTTTTTAACGAGCTCGTCTTCCTCTTCAGTCAGAGTACAAGGATCAGCAGGGTCAACCGTGGGGGCAGCAAAATCAACTAGGGAATAGGTTTTTCCATTAAGCTGAATCGTAGCGTTTGTATAATCAATTAAATCTAACATGTTTCGCTCGCCCATAAGAAATTCCGGACGTCGTTTAATTAATTGTCCTTCTAATTTAAATTGTAGGATCGCTGTCGCTTGCTGTATTTTATTCAAACTATCTTTTTCAGTAGCAGAAAAACTGTTTTCATCATCTAATTTAGGTGCAAATTTATCTAACGCTGTATAATATTTATGGGCGTATTCTACTAAAGGACGTAAATTGACACCGTAACGATCTTCAATAATTGTTAAATTACCGTACCTGGCACAAATACGTAAAACGTTAATAAGTGCAAGCGGCGATCCTGCCATACTAGCCAGCCAGATAATGTCATGATTGCCCCATTGAATATCAACGGAATGATAATGAATTAAACGTTCCATAATTAAATCAGGCGCAGGACCTCGATCGTAAATATCACCGACTACGTGTAAATGATCCACCACAAAACGCTGAATCACATAACATAACGCACTGATTAAAGGAGCCGCTTGATCTAACTGGATAACATTATCAATAATGACTTGGATATAAGCTTGTTTATCTGTTTCTTGTTGGTTTTCTGTCAATAGTTCTTCAATAATATAACTAAAACGAACCGGCAATGCTTTATGAACTTTTGATCGGGTATACTTACGACTCGTATAATTAACGACAGGCGTTAATAAACGAATGTTTTGTGCGTACCATTCTTTCATTTCGGCTGAGGTTTTCTTCTCTTTTTCCAATTGAATTTTTTCTTCTGGATAATAAATTAAGGTAGCCAAATCATCAATATCTACTATCGATTCATTAAAACATTCCGCTAATTTTTCTTTTACGCTACCAGAACCATTACGTAACACATGGTCAACTGCGTCATATTCGCCATGTACATCGCTAATAAAATGTTCTGTTCCTTTAGGTAAACGTAAAATCGCTTCTAAGTTGATAAGTTCAGTGACTACACTTTCTTTATTTACAAATTTTTCTTTTAACAACCTGTAATAATTTTCCTCTAGCATTTATACACGCTCCCTTAAAAATAAAAATTGGTATTGTTGTATATAAACACAATACAAGTTTATAAAAATAGTTGCAAGCTTTTTATTTAAAAAAATTTGCTTGCAACTATTGCTTTCTTTATTTAAATTGGTATAGCTAAATAATCACTCAAATGCGGTTCGCGGTGAAAGGGATGAGAACTTATTATATTCTTTTATAAAGAGTAACTCGACCGTTCCTCGAGCGCCATTCCGATTTTTCTCGATAATAACTTCAATAACATTGTCATCACTTGCTTCTTCGTCGTCGTCTTCCTCATTGTCTCTTTGATAATAATCTTCACGATATAAAAAAGCAACGATATCGGCATCTTGTTCAATCGAACCAGATTCACGGATATCACTTAAAACGGGACGTTTATCCTGTCTTTGTTCAACACTCCGCGATAGTTGCGAAAGTGCAACCACTGGAACATTCAATTCTTTTGCTATTTTTTTTAACTGTCGGGAAATTTCTGATACTTCTTGTTGGCGGCTTTCTCTGCCTGATCCTTCAATTAATTGTAAATAATCAATTAAAATTAGGCCTAAGTTTCCCTTTTCCTGCGCTAATTTACGACAACGGGCACGGATTTCAGAAACTTTGATCCCTGGCGTATCATCAATATAAATACTTGCTTTGGATAAACTACCCATAGCTACAATTAAATTCCGCCATTCTTCATCAGTCAATTGTCCAGTACGTAAATGACTTGCATCAATCGATCCTTCAGCACAAAGCATCCGACTAACTAACGATTCTGCGCCCATTTCTAAGCTGAAAATAGCTACCGTATTATCTGTTTTTGTTCCCACATTTTGGGCGATATTTAAAGCAAATGCTGTTTTTCCAACTGCCGGACGTGCTGCAATAATCAATAATTCATCTTTTTGCAAGCCTGCTGTCATTTTATCTAATGCCTTATAACCAGTAGGCAAGCCCGTGATTTCTTCATTATTTTGCGCTAATTGATCAATATTTTCGATCGTTTGATTCAATACATCAGCAATTGATTGGAAACCATTACTATTACTTTTTTCGGAAACCTCTAATATGCTTTTTTCAGCACCTTCAACGATTTCTTGTACATCTTCATTTTGTTCAAAGCCTGACGTGACAATTTTGCTTGCTCTTTGAATTAATTGGCGTAATGTTGCTTTATCATCCACGATTTTAGCATAATAAGATACACTAGATGACGTAGGTGAAACTTGACTTAATTCGGTCAAATAACTAATACCACCAACATCTTCTAAAGAATTACTCTTTTCAATTTCAGCTTTTAAAGTAATTAAATCAATCGCTTCGTTACGGTCATTAAGCTGGATCATACATTGGAAAATAATTTGATGGCTTCTACGATAAAAATTATTCGGCTCCAGCAGCTCCATTGCTTCGATGATCGCATCTGAATCAAGAAAAATTGCGCCTAATACAGCTTGTTCTGCTTCTATATCTTGGGGTGGGACACGATCTTGCCAAATTTCATTCATATTTCTTCTCCTAAATAACCTTCGTTTACACACCTATGAACAATTTTACTAAAAGTGTAAGAAACTGGGACAAAAGACTCCAGCAATGATAGACTTTCATGAATCATTGCTGGAAACAAATGATGTCCCAGCCTCCTCATTTTATTCTTCGACTACATGTACTTTAATATTGGCTGTCACTTCTGGATGTAATTTAACAGGAACATCCGTATATCCTATGGAGCGGATGGGTTCTTTTAACTCAATTTTTCTTTTATCAACTTTGATCTGGTACTGTTTTTCTAAACTTTGCGCAATCTGTTTGGAAGGCACAGAACCAAAAAGTCGGCCATCATCACCAACTTTAGCTGTGATTTCTACGACCGTTTTTTCATCTTCCAAATCAGCTTTTATTCTTTGCGCTTCTTGTAAATTTTCAGCTTCTTCTTTTTCTTGCGCTTGTTTCTTGCCGCGCATAGCAGCTACATTGCCCTGATTTGCTTCTTTTGCTAGTTTATTTTTAAATAGATAATTTTGTGCGTAACCATTTGGTACGTCCTTGACGTCCCCTTTTTTTCCTTTTCCTTTTACATCTTGTAAAAAAATGACTTTCATCTTTGTCTTTCACTCCTTATCGTCTAATTGTTTTAATTCATCAATTAACAGCTTCCGTACATTTTCGATCGATTTTCCCTTGATCTGAGTTGCGGCGTTACTAAAGTGACCGCCACCCCCTAGTCTTTCCATAACTCTTTGAACATTAATGCCTCCAGAACTACGAGCATTAATCGAAGTTTCGTGTTCAAATTGGTTAGTAATGACAAAAGCAGCTTCAATATCATTCATTGATAATAACGTATCTGCTGCCTTGGAAGCTGTGACATTATCGTAAACTTCATTCTCAGAAGCGACTGCCACAACGATATCTTTTGTGACATACTCACTGCGCGCCACTAATTCGCTCATTTGTAAATACGAGTCCAAATCTGAACTCAATAAGTAGCGAACTAATGAAAGGTCTGCCCCGTGATTTTTTAAATAACTTGCCACATTAAACGTTTGCGCTGTCGTCCGAGTAAAGAAACTTTTCGTATCAACATAAATACCAGACAATAATAATCCGGCGATAAATCTCGAGACTTTTTTCCTTTTATTCGATTGAAATTGGACTAATTCAGCTACCAACTCACTAGCAGAAGAAGCGGCAGGTTCAATATAAGTAAGCAATGGACGATCAGGAAATTCTTCGCTACGACGATGATGATCAATAATCATAATTTTATCAAAAGCATCAAATACTTCTTTGGAGATTGAAAGCGCGGGTCGGTTATAATCGACCATAACCAAGACACTATTATCATCTATGAGTTGTAAAGCTCTTTTGCCAGAGATGACCAACTTAGCTTCCTCCGGATGTTTATTTATCTCCTCTAAACAACGCTGGGTGTCTTCTGTTACCTCTTCTTGTTCGATAATCACGTAAGGCTCTTTTTGGTTGAACTGCGCCAGAGCAGCTACGCCAAAAGCACTACCTATAGCATCCATATCTGGATAGTGGTGTCCCATGATAAAAATCTTTTGATTTTCAGAAAAAATCTTTTTCAAAGAAGAACTCATTGCACGCGAACGTACTCGTGTTCGACGTATAGTTCCTTCTGTTTGACCACCAAAAAACTGGGGCTTTGCTTGTGAATCAGCATCCTTTATGACAACTTGATCGCCGCCTCGAGCTAAAGCCATATCGAGATTATTTTGGGCAACTTCACCAATTTTTTCCATTGATTTATCACCATATGCAATCCCCATACTCATCGTCAATATAAACTCACTATTTATATTGGAATCTTTTAATCGCTGTAAAATATCAAATTTACCTTCTTTGATCCGATTTAGATCATTCATACTAGCAACAAAAAAGTAACGATCTGTATTCACTCGTTTATAAAAAATTCCATACTCATTCGCCCAATCCGAGATCATCGTTGTGACTAAGGTATTTAGTAAAGAAATATTTTTATCATCCATTTTGTCAATAATATCGTCATAATTATCCAAAGAAATAATGCCGATTACTGTCATAGCCAAGGCTCCTTATAATTTCAAATTCAACTAGTAAAATTTGACGATTGCTTAACTTTTCCAAAAAATTTTTAATGGGTCCTATTTGTTTAATTCCCATTTTATCATAAACTATTTGATTATGCGATTTACAAAACAAGGCGATCATTTAAAAGATAATCGACAAAAAAACCGAATGACAATTTTGTCATTCGGATAGACTTTTTTAGCTTTCTTCATTTACAAAAGGCAATAAGCCCATGATGCGTGCGCGTTTGATAGCAATTGTCAACTTACGTTGATTTTTTGCGCCAGTTCCGGTCACACGACGAGGTAAGATTTTACCACGTTCTGAAATAAATCTTTTTAATAATTCAACATCTTTATAATCAACATGTTCAATGTGATTTGCTGCAAGATAATCTACTTTACGACGTCTGCGTCCGCCTCTTCTTTGTTGAGCCATTCTATTTCCCTCCTATCCATTTGTTAGAATGGTAAGTCATCATCTGAAATATCAATCGAGGAGCCACCGAAAGGATCGGAGTTATCTCGATCAAAATTAGGTGTTTCAGAAGGTTGAGATGTTGGTTTTTGATTGTAACTGTCTCCAAAGTTCGATTGATTGCCACCAGAATTATTGTTATCAGAAGAACGACGTTGTTCACTAACAGAACGAGGTTCCAATAATTGGAAATTCTCTGCTACAACTTCAGTTACAAAAACACGCTGTCCTTGTTGATTTTCATAATTTCTAGACTGAATTCTCCCAGTAACGCCAATTAGTGCACCCTTACGTCCCAAATTTGCGATATTTTCCGCCGCTTTTCTCCAGATAACGCAGTTAATAAAATCAGCTTCTCTTTCGCCATTTTGATTTGTAAATGTACGATTTATAGCTAATGTAAATGTCGCAACTGCTATCCCATTTGCGGTGTAACGTAAATCAGGATCTTTTGTCAATCTTCCTACTAGTACAACGTTATTAATCAAATTTACCATCTCCTCATCGTTATTGTTTCATGTGAAACACGTTAGTCTTCTTCTTTCACAATCATATGACGAATGATATCATTGTTGATCCCTGCAAGGCGATTAAATTCATTAATCATATTTGCAGTTGATGGAGAAGAAACGTTAACGATGTGATAGATGCCTTCGCGGTATCCGTTCATTTCATACGCAAAACGACGTTTTTGCCAGTCTTTAGATTCAATCACTTCAGCGCCATTATCAGTAACGACTGCATCAAAGCGATCAATTAAAGCTGCTTTTGCTTCTTCATCAATGTCAGGACGAATGATGTAGGTAATTTCATACTTCGTATTTTCCATTGATTTTTCACCTCCCTATGGACTTTGGCTCCTTTTTCTAGGAGCAGAGAGAGTTGTCAGTTAAGACTACTCACAAAGTAAAATTATACACGCATTGACCTTGATACGCAAGATATTTCGTCTTGATTATTTAGAATTAGAATGGGTTGCACATATATAAGTACGCAAAAAATCAACAAAAGTTTTTTTCATTTTGTACTTTTGTTGATTTTTTTTATAAACTCATTATTTCTTCATTTTTAATTTCTTATTCTTCTGTTGAGTCCTCTTCTACTTTTTCCAACTCTTCAGAATCTACTGTTGCCATGGTAACAACTTTTGCGTCTTCTTCCATTTTCATTAGACGAACACCCAAGGTAGCGCGACCCGTTTGCGAGATGTCATCAACATGGAAGCGAATGATAACGCCCTTATCAGTAATTACCATGATATCCTCTTTACCAGAAACAGTTGTCAATCCTGCCAGTGGGCCATTCTTTTCGGTAATATTCGCTGTTTTAATTCCTTTACCTCCGCGACCTTTTACAGGGTATTGTTCTCCTGAGGTACGTTTGCCATAACCTTTTTCGGTAATCACTAAGACTTCATCATCTGCTCGTATAACCGCAGCACCAACCACATAATCTTCTGGCCTTAGCCGGATTCCACGTACACCGCTAGCTGTACGGCCCATGTCACGTACATCTTCTTCTTTGAAAGTGACTGAATACCCGTTATGGGTTCCTATAATCATGACATCGTCGCCACAGGTACTCAAAACATTGACTAATTCATCTTGCTCTTTTAATCCAACCGCAATCAAACCATTGCTACGAATATTTTTGAAGGCTTCTACCGAGGTACGTTTTACTACACCGTACTTGGTAGTAAAGAAGAGATATTTGCGTTCTTCTCTTTTATTGGATAAAGCAATCACCGTTTGAACTCGTTCATTTGAATTAATTCCTAAGAAATTAATAATTGGAATCCCTTTTGCAGTACGTCCGTATTCTGGAATTTCATAACCTTTTGCTTTATAGACTTTTCCAGCATTGGTGAAAAATAGTAAATTATCATGAGTAGAACAAGACACTAGAGTAGTAACAAAGTCCTTATCATGAATGCCCATACCTTGCACGCCGCGTCCTCCACGGTTTTGTGCTCGAAACTCGCTGTTGGCTCCTCTTTTAATGTAGCCATTATTGGTCAAGGTAACCACAATGTCTTCTTCTTCAATTAGATCTTCATCTTCTAAACTTAAAACTTCGCCTACTAGTAATTCTGTGCGACGCTTATCGCCAAAACGTTGTTCAATTTCATGCAATTCCGTCTGGATAATTTCAATCACTCGCTCTGGTCGAGCTAAAATATCTGCTAAATCTTCGATTTGTTTTAACAAATCTTGATACTCGTTTTCAATCTTATCTCGTTCTAAACCAGTTAAACGACGTAAACGCATATCCAAAATTGCTTGTGCTTGACGATCAGACAATTCGAATTGTTCCATCATGGTTTCTTTGGCTTGTCCATCAGTTTCTGAACCCCGGATCACGGCGATAATTTCATCAATGTGGTCTAATGCAATCCGTAAACCTTCTAAAATATGAGCTCGAGCTTCAGCTTTTTGTTTTTCAAAACTTGCCCGTCGCGTGATCACGCTTTTTTGATGTTCTAAGTAATCCACTAAGATTTGTTTCAAATTAAGAATTTTAGGGATACCATTTTCTATCGCCAACATGTTAAAACCAAACGAGGATTGCAAAGCAGTCATTTTATATAAATTATTTAAAACCACTGAAGCACTCACATCTCGGCGAACATCAATAACAATTCGCATACCTTCTCGAGAAGACTCATCACGTAAATCGGTAATTCCTTCAATTCGTTTATCCCGGTGAAGTTCTGAGATTCGTTCAATTAACTTGGCTTTATTGACCATGTAAGGTAATTCTGTAACTAAAATCCGTTCTTTCTCATTCGCCATTTCGTTAACTTCTACTTTGCCACGAACAGTAATCGTTCCTTTACCCGTTTCATAAGCACGTCTAATCCCTGTTTTTCCCATAACTAATCCACCTGTAGGAAAATCAGGGCCAGGTAATACCTCCATCAATTCACCCGTTGTTACCTCGGGGTTTTCTATTAAACGATCAATTGCTGCAACAACTTCCCCTAGGTTGTGTGGGGGGATGTTGGTGGCCATACCCACGGCAATTCCCGTGGTACCATTAACCAATAAGTTAGGGAAACGGGCAGGTAATACCTCGGGTTCCTTTTCGGTATCGTCATAATTCCCAATAAAATCAACCGTGTCTTTATTTAAGTCACGTAACATTTCTACAGATAACCGGCTCATACGCGCTTCAGTATAACGCATGGCAGCTGCGCCATCTCCATCAACGGAACCAAAGTTTCCATGCCCATCTACTAGCATATAACGATAACTAAAAGATTGAGCCATTCTTACCATAGACTCATAAATCGCACTGTCCCCATGAGGGTGATATTTCCCCATGACATCACCGACAATACGCGCAGATTTTTTGTGTGGTTTATCAGGCGTTACGCCTAGTTCACTCATACCATATAAAATCCGCCGATGAACTGGCTTCAATCCATCACGAACGTCAGGTAAAGCTCTGGCTACAATGACGCTCATCGCATAATCGATAAAGGAGCCGCGCATTTCGCTTGATAAATTAATATCATGAATATGATTTTCTTGATCTCTCAAAATTTTTCCTCCTTTGCGATTTAAACATCAAGGTTTTGAACGTAATGAGCATTTTCTTCGATAAATTCCCGTCTAGGTTCTACTTGATCGCCCATTAACATATTAAAGACTTGATCTGCTTCAATCGCATCATCAATGCTAACACGCAACATTAAGCGATTTTCTGGATCCATTGTTGTGCGCCATAATTGATGTTCATCCATTTCTCCTAAACCTTTATAACGTTGCACAGAAGGTTTGGGACTTTGAGGAAGTGAATCAATCACATCTTGCAATTCTTCTTCCGCGTTATTTCCAGGTTGAATATAAGAAATATTTTTCCCTTGTTTAACCCCATACAACGGTGGTTGCGCAATATAAACATAACCTGCTTCAACGATGGGCCGCATATAACGATAAAATAGAGTCAATAACAAGGTTCGAATATGAGCGCCATCGACATCAGCGTCGGTCATAATGATTAATTTATGATAACGTGCTTTAGAAATATCAAACTCTTCACCGAAACCTGTTCCCATTGCAGTAAATAGTGAACGGATTTCATCATTAGCCAAAATTTTATCCATACTTGCTTTTTCAACGTTTAATATTTTCCCACGTATAGGTAATATTGCTTGGAATTCACGGCTACGTCCTTGCTTGGCTGAACCGCCAGCTGAATCCCCTTCGACGATAAATAATTCGCTTCTTTCAGGATCTCGACTCGAACAGTCGGCTAATTTACCTGGAAGGTTACTAATCTCAAGCGCGCCTTTACGTCGTGTCACTTCACGAGCACGTTTAGCAGCTTGTCTAGCTTTTGAGGCAAGCATACCCTTTTCTACAATACGACGCCCTACCGACGGATTTTCCATCAAGAATTTGGCAAAATGTTCAGAAAATAAACGATCAGTAACTGTACGTACCTCAGAATTACCTAATTTCGTTTTCGTTTGTCCTTCAAATTGAGGATCAGGATGTTTAATCGATACGACGGCCGTCAAACCTTCACGAACGTCTTCACCCGAAAGATTATCCTCATTTTCTTTCATTAATTTTTGCTTTCGCCCATAATCGTTAATCACACGAGTCAAGGCTGTTTTGAATCCAGCTTCATGGGTTCCACCTTCATAAGTATGAATGTTATTAGCAAATGTCATCAGATTTGTATGGAAACTATCGGTATATTGCATGGATACTTCCACGTTGATATCTTGTTGCTGTCCTTCTAAATAAATTGGTTCAGGGAATAAAACATCTTTACTTGTATTTAAATATTCAACGTAGCTTTTAATGCCGCCTTCATAATGATATTCTTTGGTTACTGTTTCTTCGGGGCGTCTATCTTCAATCGAAATATATAAACCGCGGTTCAAAAAAGCTAACTCGCGAACCCGGGTAGCCAGTTTATCGAAACTAAACTCGACCGTTTCGTTAAATATTTCTGGGTCTGGTTCAAAGTGGACTTCAGTTCCATGAAACTCGGTTTCGCCAATCACTTGTAATTCATTTTCAATTTTTCCACGATGGAACTCTTGATAGTAGATTTTGCCCTCTTTATAAACTTTTACTTCTAACTTTTGAGAGAGAGCATTCACAACAGAAGAACCTACTCCGTGCAGACCACCGGATACTTTATAACCGCCACCGCCAAATTTACCTCCCGCATGAAGGATCGTAAATACGGTTTCCACAGCAGGTCGACCGGTTTTATTTTGAATATCTACTGGAATCCCGCGTCCATTATCCGTGACCGTCACACTGTTGTCTTTTTCAACAATTAATTGAATATGGGTAGCAAATCCAGCAAGAGCTTCATCAATCGAATTATCCACAATTTCCCAAACTAAGTGATGGAGACCTTCTGTACTAGTAGAGCCAATATACATCCCTGGTCTTTTTCTTACAGCTTCTAGTCCTTCTAAAACTTGTATTTGACTGGCATCATATGATTTTGCTTGTTCACGCCAATCTTTGTTTTCTTCTGCCACTTATACATCTTCTCCTTCTAATTGTCCTTGATTAATGTAAAAAATTTCCGGTTCAACTGACATTTTATCTTTAACTTGTTTTAATGTGGTCGTTGTCAAAAAGGTTTGGACTTTTCCTTCAATCGTCTCGAGTAAATGTAATTGCCTCGAATCATCTAGTTCACTCATGACATCATCTAACAATAATACTGGATATTCCCCAGTTTCTTCTTTTATTAAGTCGATTTCTGCTAATTTCACGCTTAAAGCAGTCGTTCTTTGTTGTCCTTGCGAGCCAAATACTTGAACATCTTTTCCGTTGATTAAAAAGGATAAATCGTCACGATGGGGACCAACTAATGTCACTTGCCGTAAACGCTCTTTGCTTTTTACTTTCGTCATTTCTTCTTCATACGCTTTTTTAACAGTTGGCTCGTCAGGCCAATAATCCCCTGCCACACTTGAACGATAGATAACTGTTAACCGTTCTTTAGATTGACTAATTTTTTGGTGTAGTTGATCTGCCCAATACTCTAACCGTTTAACAAATTGTTGACGTGCAAAAAGCACCTTACTCCCATGCTCGATCAATTGTTCCGATAAAATATCTAAGTATAATTCATCTGTTTGTTTGTGCTCAGCCAATTGCTTAAGATAGTGGTTACGCTGTTTTAGAGTTTTTTGGTATTGAGTTGATTCATAGAGATAAACTGGGTCAATCTGACCAATTTCCATATCTAAAAATTTTCTTCTACCTTGTGGACTGCCTTTAACTAAAGAAAGATCTTCTGGAGCAAATAAAATAACGTTCAATTGACCAATATAACTAGAGAGTCGCTTTTGCTCCATATGGTTAACTTTGGTTTTACGACCTTTTTTGGTCAAAAACAATTCCAGCGGCAGCTTTGTGTATTCTTTTTGCACATTTCCCTTAATAAATGCTTGGTCTTTTTCCCATTGAATAAGTTCTTGTTCATTATTTGTCCGGTGACTACGTGTTAAAGCTAAGGCGTAAATGCTCTCCAGCAAATTCGTCTTTCCTTGCGCGTTTTCTCCCAAGAAAATAACCACGTTTTTATGAAAATCTATCGTTAATTCATTATAATTACGAAAATTTTTGATAGAAAGATTAGTCAGACGCATCTTCTTTGCCCTTTTCTGCCATAAAAAAAGTACCTATTTCAGGTATTTCAAT
Source organism: Tetragenococcus sp. (assembly GCA_030462125.1). Classification (GTDB taxonomy): domain Bacteria; phylum Bacillota; class Bacilli; order Lactobacillales; family Enterococcaceae; genus Tetragenococcus. The sequence continues at coordinate 31 of JAKDZT010000005.1, read as the reverse complement.
CATTGTGCCAGCATAAAGTTTCCGACCTCTA
>JAKDZT010000276.1 GCA_030462125.1 Tetragenococcus sp. | reverse complement strand
ACCGTGGAAGAAAGCTCCCCTCTGTCGTCACCAGGATGAATTTTGACACTAGTTGATATAAATTCACCGATATGATCATTTTCGTTGATCCAATTGTTAGTGGCTTCTAACAAACTTTCAGGTTTTGTAAACAATGCACGTTTGCCATCAAAAATCTTGCTAAATTCTCGAATACAAGAGTAAGCAAACGCTGCTGCTTCTTCTTTGACCTTGTTCATATCATGCTCTTTCCAAAAAGTGGCAGAATCTAAACGTTGATTACCGTTTAGAAATGGTATAACAACCAATCTATGAGAAAAGCCCTCTGTTAAGTCTTTAAACCTCGGCAACGTGTTCGCACTAAATATCAACTTCGCATGGTTTCGCATAGTAAAACCTTGCACCCCTTTATATTGAGCGAATAACGAATCATTCCCCGTTAACCTTTTTATAATACTGCTGTCTTCTATATAATCGTCTTTAATATCAGCACTAACGTTTACAGCTTTGCCTAATAGCTCTACAACTTGAAAACGATCATCTGATAAATCTTGCGGTGTTACAGAAGAAACATTATCTTCACAAAAGATATTTTCTGATAAAAAGTTAAGAAAACTTGATTTCCCTTCACCACCTGAACCTTTTAGAAACACCATTTCTTGTGCTGGTGCATGGCTTCTGTAAAATGTATAGCCAATAAATTGCTTTAAGAAAAGTGCATTCTCTCCAACCAAACCATCTAATAAAGAATCTGTGTACGGCGTATCTCTACCGCTAGTGTCCAAATCATAATCATACGAAAGCAATATATAATCTTTTGCCTCATGAGGTTTCATTTTGTCAGTCAAGATATTATATGTGCCATTTTTAAATACGACTAGCTCCGGTTTACTCCTATCAAACGGCGTTTCACTCGGATAACTTGGGTCGTAAACTTTTTGAAGAATGTATATTCTCGACCAAGGGATATATTTTTGGTCGTAATACCCCCAGTTTTGCAATTCCCTCAAAACTTCACGTTCAACAAAGAATCTCATTTCGTCTTTTCCTGCGAAGTAACGCCATGCACCTTTCTTTTTCCCATACACAGCGCCTACTTGTAGCTTTGGATATTTTACAAGGTGAAATCTTTTAATAATCATATCGCCCATTTTTTCATGGTCAAAACCATGTTCTATAATATAGTTTTCATCCTTATCTATTTCGCCAGTTACCCAGAACCAAGCTGGCGTGGACTCTTTAAGCTCTTCTATCGCATCATAGAAATAGTTTTCTCCCTTGTCTGAAGCTTCTTTTTGGATTTTATTCATTTCAATGTTTATATGAAATGGTTCAAGTTCTTTTGGTTCTTCTTGCTTTACCTTTTCAAAACTGATAATTGATTTTTCAATATCTTTTGGAATGGTCTTCATCAAATAGCAACCCCTCTCTTTCTTGTTTCTTTATCTAATATGCTCAAATAAATTTTATTCACTTGTTCATCACTCAAAGGCGGATTAATAAAGTTTTGGTTGATTACATCAGCCATCATATAAGCATTTTGCGCCTCTACACCTTGATTTAACATCGTGCCTATAACACTGGTTAGCCACACATCACGGTTGCCCTCGGCTGTACCTTCAATAACCTTATTGAGAAACACGCCTGTATATTTTCCGCCTACATTCCTGTAATTGGTCGTAAAGGAAAGCTTATTTTCCTTTCTTTTCGGTTCATATAGCCATTTTTCTACTTCCAACGGTTCGCCGTCTTGCTTTACGATTAATTTTTCAGAACTACAAGCATTAAGATATGGCAAACCCATGCACTGGCTGTAAGTTTCACTTTTGGGGTCACAAGGTAACCCAATGTGTTCAATTAGATTTACAATCAAACGACCATTTTCTTTTTGATTGTATGATCGGTTAGTGTCTATTACTAACCGATACCGCATGCCATAATCTGGCAAGTTATTCTTGATCGTTGGGTATAAAATGAAGCGAATACCTTTTAGTTTCTCTTTAATCGTATTTACAAACTTTGTATACAGCATATTGCCTAAGTCGTCATAATCTAATGTTACTAATTCTTTTTCTGTCAGATTGCTATTGTTTCGTGTATTGTTTTTTAAATTCCCAGCGATAAAATACCCGATTTCATTACCTTTAAACTTATCAATATCTTTTAAAGCGCTCTTCTCGGTTATTTCTGGTGCTTTTTGTGGCGGAAACTCCCATAACTCTTCAAATGGTGTTTTCTCACTCTCTGATGGCGTCATTTTAGCTGTTTTATATCCTTTACTAACGTATAACATCTTTTTTAACCTCCAAAGATTCAAATATAGTAGTATTTTTAGTAGATTTTTGAAGTTTGTCTTCCTCGTTGTAAATGTCAGTCAACATGTCAGAAATTTCTTGAATTTGCTCCTGTATATTTATGATGTTGTTTTGCACACTGTCTAATTCCTTATTTAAGAAATAATCAACAGCGCCATTATCTTTGTTATCCCTGCTTACTGCTACATGATCTAGTGGCATTTCTACCAACTTTAAATGAT
>JAKDZT010000050.1 GCA_030462125.1 Tetragenococcus sp. | reverse complement strand
ATGAAAGATAATGACCCCAAATCGGGAAGATTACCTCAAATTGATTCTAGAACTCGGGGGGGATCAAACAAAAATCAATAATAAACAAATTGTTTCTGGCCTAGTGGTCTCAGCGGCTTCTGTTAGTGAGATGATTACCAAACTGGTAAAAGAAAATTTGGTCGAGCATACGCCCTATCAAGGCGTCCAACTAACAACAGCAGGGTTAGAAAAAGCCAGTGCCCTTGTGCGCCGACACCGACTTTGGGAAGTTTTTTTAGTTGAACACTTAAATTATACTTGGAATGAAGTTCATGATGACGCTGAAGTTCTTGAACACGTAACTTCCGAAATACTTGCTAATCGTTTAGATGAATATTTAGAACATCCAAAGTACTGTCCGCACGGCGGCATGATTCCACAATTAAACCAGTTAGTTCATGAGAAAAAAAGAGAAAAACTTAGCGAGTATCCAGTAGGAACAAAAGTGCGTATTGCAAGAGTTATTGATGAACGCGAACTACTAGACTACTTAGTGGATATTGATATAGGTATTAATGAAGAATACACGATCACAGATATTGCTGCTTATGAAGGACCGATTACCCTTAAAAATCAGGATAAGACCGTGCAAGTGAGCTATAAAGCAGCAGATACGATATTTGTTGATAAACTTTAATGATTATTTAGGTTGGCTTTTAATGAAGGAGTGAAAAAAATGGATTCAAAAAAAGTTTTAATTACCATATTCGGCGGCACAGGTGACTTGGCAAAACGTAAATTATATCCTTCCCTTTTCCGCCTATACCAAAAAGGAAACTTGAGTAATAATTTCGCCGTGATTGGAACAGCACGTCGTTCTTGGAGTGATGAAACCTATCACGAAGTTGTTAAAGACGCCATTGCTAGTTTCCAACCATCAGACAAAGAAGCACAAGATTTTGCTTCTCATTTTTATTACCAATCACATAACGTCAAAGATACTGGGCATTATGATGTATTAAAAGAACTAAGTGACCAATTAGACGAAAAATACGATATCCAAGGAAACCGAATTTTTTACTTAGCAATGTCTCCCAACTTTTTTGGTACCATTGTTTCTCGCCTAAAATCACAAGGTATGCTTGATACAAATGGTTATCATCGAGTCATTATTGAAAAACCTTTTGGTAATGACTACCAATCAGCTGCTCAGTTAAACGAGGAGATCAATCAGGTCTTTACCGAAGAAGAAATTTATCGGATTGACCATTATTTAGGCAAAGAAATGATCCAAAATATTTCCGCCATTCGTTTTGCCAACTTGATTTTTGAATCCATTTGGAATAATCGTTACATCGATAACATCCAAATTAGCTTATCTGAAGAAGTGGGTGTTGAAGAACGTGGTGGATATTACGATGAAAGTGGTGCATTAAAAGATATGGTTCAAAATCATATTTTACAAATGCTATCACTACTTGCCATGGAACCCCCGGTTGCTTTTTCGGAAAAAGAAATTCGGACAGAAAAAATTAAAGCATTAGAATCTATCCGGATGTATAGTGAAGAAGAAGTACGAAACAACTTTGTCCGTGGTCAGTATGTTCCTGGTAAGATTGGTGACCAAAACTTCCAAGGATACCGTGAAGAAGAAAATGTCGATGAAAATTCATTAACTGAAACATTTGTAGCTGGGAAATTTTTAGTGGACAACTTCCGTTGGTCAGGTGTTCCCTTTTATGTACGTACCGGAAAACGACTAACTGAAAAAGGAACACGTATCAATGTTGTCTTTAAACAAGTCCCGATCAATGTTTTTAAAAATTCTGTTACCGGTCCTTACGAACAAAAAAGTTTGGAGCCAAATGTTTTAACAATTTATATCCAGCCTACAGAAGGATTTTCATTAACCATTAACGGCAAAGAGATTGGCCAAGGATTCCAAACGGATCCAATCAAATTAGAACATCGTAACAGCGCCGATATTATCGAAAACACACCAGAAGCTTATGAGAAACTTTTGTTTGATGTTTTAAACGGCGATGGGACGAATTTCACGCACTGGGATGAAGTCGCACAATCTTGGCAAATTGTTGATCGTATCCGAGAAACATGGGACAAAGATCAGCAAACGCCTCCTGGTTATCCAGCAGGCACTATGGGGCCTCAAGAAGCCTATCAATTACTCGAAAAAGAGGATCGTCATTGGATTTGGGAACCCGACGAGTGGTACCGTCAACGTGGCTTACTAAAATAAAAAACACTAAAAAAGTTCCGAATGATTGATAACTCGATCATTTGGAACTTTTTTAGAATCTATTTTTATTCAAATTCTGCATGAACCGCTTCTGGATGTTCATCTTCCACAATTGCTGCACAATGAGCACACATTGTAGGGAAATGTTCGTTTTCTCCTACACTAGTCCTTACTTGACGACAACGCTCACAGACATCTCCGTCAGCTTTTTCCACCAAGATAGCTACATCTTCAAATGACACAGCCTCAGCTGGTGCTTTCTCATTAGAATCTTTGATTGCAAAAAAGTCCGGAGAAATAATGAGCAACTGCGCAATATTAGCATCTACAGCGTTTAACATAGCTAGTGTTTGTTCATCAGGATAAATCGTTACTTTAGCTTCCATTGATTTACCGATTAATTTTTCATCTCTAGCAATTTCTAATGCTTTCAACACTTTATCACGGAAATTCATAAAGGCGGTCCAAATGTCTAATAATTCCTCTTGATTAGAATAAACTTGATAAGCTGGGAAATCAGTTAATTGGACATATTCTTCATCTTCTTTGACAAAGGACCAGATTTCTTCAGCCGTATGCGGGATAATCGGGGTTAATAGTTTCGCAATGGCCACTGTCACTTCATAAAAGACACTTTGCATACAGCGACGTTCATAACTATCTTCTTCTTCAATATAAACCACGTCTTTAGCAAAGTCTAAATAAAATGAAGATAAATCATCCGTGATGAAGCTTAAAATCGTACGATAGACATGTAAGAAGTCATACTTCTCATAACCATTATCTCTTACTTCTTTAATCACTTCATTTAAACGAATCAAGATATACTTATCAACCGAACGTAAATCGACAAACTCGATCTTGTTGGTTACTGGATCAAAATCACTGGTATTGGCTAATAAAAATCGGACTGTATTTCTGATTTTGCGGTAAACTTCAGATACTTGTTTTAAGATGTCCATTGAAACCCGCACATCCGATTCATAATCAACACTACCAACCCACAAACGTAGGATATCAGCACCCATTTGTTTAAGAACTTTATCCGGTACAATTGTATTTCCTAGAGATTTACTCATTTTACGTCCTTCACCATCTAAAGTAAACCCTTGTGACAATACCGATTTGTAAGGAGCAGCCCCACTAACAGCGACACTAGTTGTAATGCTAGAATTGAACCAACCGCGATATTGGTCAGATCCTTCTAGATACATATCAGCTGGAAATGTTAATTCTGGACGTTGACGTAAGACAGCTGCATGAGAAGAGCCCGAGTCAAACCAAACATCCATAATATCTGTTTCTTTGCTGAATTTCCCGTTAGGTGAACCTGGGTGAGTAAAACCGTCTGGCAATAAATCTATAGCTTCACGTTCAAACCAAACATTGGAACCAAATTGTTCAAATAATTGCGCTACATGTTCGATTGTTTCTGGCGTAATGATTGCTTCCCCATTTTCAGCATAAAAAATAGGTAGTGGCACTCCCCAAGCGCGTTGTCTTGAGATCACCCAATCGCCTCGATCACGAACCATGTTATACAAACGTGTTTCGCCCCAAGGAATGATCCAGTCAACTTTTGAAATTTCATCTAGAATATTTTGTCGAAATTGATCAATAGAAGCAAACCATTGAGGAGCTGCTCTGAAAATCACTGGCTTTTTCGTACGCCAATCATGCGGATAACTGTGTACGAAGAAATCAAGGCTTAATAACGCGCCCTTTTCTTTCAATAAATCAGTGACCATAGGATTGGCCTTATCGTAAAAAACTCCTTCAAAACCAGGCGCTTCTTCTGTGAATACACCATGTTCATCAACTGGCGAAAGGATCGGAAGACCATATTTTTTCCCTACATAATAATCATCTTCCCCATGTCCTGGAGAAGTATGAACTAAACCAGTACCCGCATCTAAAGTTACGTGATCCCCCAAAGCAAGTAAGGAAGTACGATCATAAAACGGATGCTGAGCTGTCATATTTTCCAACTGTGTCCCTTTAAGTTCTTGTAATACTTCTACATCTTGCCAACCTAAAGCTTCTTTTACTTCGTCTAACAAATCTTTAGCAATAACATATTTAACCCCATCTGCTTTTACTTGGACATAATCAAAGTCTGGATGAGCAGTAATAGCCAAATTAGACGGGATCGTCCATGGGGTGGTCGTCCAAATGATAAAAGACGTATCTTCATCTAGTAATCCTTTTCCATCTACAACTTGGAACTTCACATAAATCGAAGGGGATTTTAAATCTTTGTATTCAATTTCTGCTTCTGCTAAAGAGGATTCGCTCGAAGGAGACCAATGGATAGGTTTCATCCCTTTATAGATATAGCCATTTTCAGCCATTTTACCAAAAACGCGAATCTCTTCTGCCTCATAACTAGGAGCTAAGGTTAAATAAGGGTTCTCCCAATCTCCTTGGACACCTAAACGTTTGAAATCATCTCGTTGTTTGTCAACTTGGGTTAATGCATATTCATAACACTTTTGTCGATATTCAGCCGTTGTCATTTCTTTTCTTTTAATGCCCTTATTCGCTAATACCTGCTCCACTGGCAATCCATGCGTATCCCAACCAGGGACATAAGGTGCGCGGAAACCTGACATTGATTTCGCGCGGATAATAATATCTTTACTAATTTTGTTTAAAGCATGCCCAATATGAATATTGCCGTTAGCAAACGGCGGGCCATCATGCAAAACAAAGGTAGGTTTGCCTTCATTTAATTTTTGACGTTTCCAATAAACATCGTTTTCTTCCCATTCTTTTTGCCAATCTCCTTCGCGGTTAGGCAAATTCCCACGCATCGGAAACTTGGTTTTTCCTAAATGAAGCGTATCTTTCATTTTCATCGTATCATTCCCCTTATGAAGTTATTATTATTTCTTACTAGCCGTTTGCTAATGCTAAAAAAGAGCAATAAAAAAACGCTCGCCCATATCCGGGACGAACGTGTCGTGGTACCACCCAAAGTTTAAAAATATTGCTATTTTCCTCTAGAATCGTTAACGAGATCAACCGTTACTCTTTACTTTATTCAAGAATAAGACTTGTAGAGGATCTAACGGAATACAGGGTTTATCGGACTTCCACTATCACCGACTCGCTTTAAAAATACAAACCGTTTTTCTGTTCTACTTATTATCGACCATATTCTTCTGTATCTTCATGATCTTCTGTTGAAACAGGGACCACACGATGGCTTGTATCAACAACCGACACATCCTCTTCATCCTGTTGTTGTTCTTCAGAGTCAGAGTCAGGTGCTGTGTCTGCTTGTTCTGAGTTTACTTCAGAATCATTTTCATTGTCAAGCTCTTCTGCTAAAATTTCCCGAAAAACTTCGTGGCTATCTTGTACATAAGTTGAAAATGGCGTAAGAATTTCATCCCACTCTGGGCTTTTAACTTGTTCTAATTGCGTTTCCAACATCAAAGATAAATTATTATGGAATACCCTTGTTTTCTTTTTCAAGTCGTTGGTTTCTGTGGTCAATTCACGAGCTTTTTGCGTAGCGTCACTCAAAATTTCTTTGGCATGTTCTTGCGCTGATGCTCTCAGTTGATCTGCTTGTTTTTCTGCATTGGCTACTAATTCATCTGCTTTATTTTGAGCGGATGTAACCACTACTTCAGATTCTTTATTAGCACTTTTCTTCACTTTGTCGGCCGTATCTTGTGCAACAACAATCGATTGATTTAATGCATCTTTTAGTTCATTAAAGTATTCTAGTTTTTCTTCTGCATGTTTTAGAGATTTTTCTAGTTCACGATTTCTTTGTACAACTTCTTCGTAGTCTCTTACAACAATGTCCAAAAAGTCGTCCACTTCGTCTTTTTCGTAACCTCTCATTTTTGTTTCAAAGTTTTTGTTCTGGATATCTAATGGAGTTAATGCCATTTACTTACACCTCTTTGTTTTATTTACGTAAAACGCCTAAATTCAAACGAATTTTCCCTTTTTTGGTGGTTCCTTCTATGCCTTGGATCTGTAAGCGTCCAAAACCACGAATAGAAACGATATCTAACAAGTCCAAGACAAAATCGGGCCTTTGCGTAGGCGCCCAATTGACTTTCACTTTTCCAGTTTCAGTTAACTGCTTGGCCCGCTGTCTAGAAATATTAAAGATTGTTGAGATAACATTATCTAAACGCAAGGAACTTACAGTTGTCTTTTCGTCGGTCCACCCGTCTTTGGGCGTTAAAATATCAACGTAAGAACGTTCTTCTAAGCGAACTTTAACATTGCCTATTTGAGTTAGTTGTAATTGGATATAATGACTAATTTCTTTGGCAATAAAAACTTGCCAATCTTCGCCATCTGATATAATATCGCCGAGAAATTCCCGCCTAATGCCTGTACCAACCAAGCTGCCTAATATCTTTCCATGGCTCAAAACAGTGAATTTTTTAGGATAATGAATGCTAAACAATTGGATCTCAAAATCTTCTTGCACAGGTTCATAGTAATCAGGAAAAATTAAACAACGTCTTCTTTCAGCTGCTTCATAACCGCCAAAAAAGCGAAAACTTAATTCTGTTTCTTGCCTTACCAGTGTTTCTAAGATAAACGCTTGTCTAGGGTCCAAAAATTCAGTTAGTACCGGAGCATATTGCATATTTACTTGCTCAATCCAGTCTTGGACCGTATCAATAAAAGGACGCTCATCGCTTCTAAAATGCTGATATATATTGGCATCCATTTGCTTTTCCCCCTGCTAAAAAATAGCTACTATGATACGAGACAGTGCTTGCACAGCAAGCTGAAGTACAATAATAGCAAAAGCTATATTAAAATTAATGGGACCAAGGGATAAATTTAAATGGTCAAATAAACTCAGATATGGCTCACATATCTTACGTAAAAAACGACCAATAGCAGAATCATATCCACCTGGGAACCAAGATAAAAGTGCGTATACCACAAGTAAAATCGTATATAAATATGCGATATCATTTACTAAACTGACTAAACGATAAAGTACTATGATGTTTCCTCCTCCGGACTATAAATCAAATAAGTTGATTTTCAACTAACGATTGAGCCGTACCGTCAATTTCGACTTCTTTAGGTGTGCATAGAAATATCTCATCGGACACCCGTTTGATATCGCCATCTTCAGCGTACACTGTTCCCGTTAGAAAATCAACAATACGACGAGCTTGGTGTTCTTCAATCAAGCGAAAGTTAACGAGCACTGACTGGCCACCAATAACATATTTAGCAATGGTCATGGCTTCTGAATAAGCCCTAGGCTCAATAATTGTAATTTTGCCTGACTGACTTTTTTGTGATGGTTTTGCCTGGTTCGACTTCATTGCCACCACATTATTTTCTGGCTGACTTGAACGTGGTGCTTGTTGTTTTGCCACTGATTCGTTTCCTTTTACACCGCCTGTAGTACGTGTGTTTTGCGGTGGCTGCTTGGCTGGCTGTGGTTTTGCTTTTGTACTAGCTGGTTTGCGAGCAGTCGGCCTTGTATTGGAAGCTTTAAATTGTGTTCTGTTTTGCTGATTAGACGCTTGTTTATTCGCCACGGGAGCACTATTTTGTTGTGGTGCTACCTTTTTATTTTGCTCTCTTTGGTAATTATCCGCATATTCTTCATCTTCTAAACCAAAAAAGGTTGAAACTTTTTCCATAAATGACATGGCACGCCCTCCTTCTAATCTTTAAATAAAGTTGTTCCCACTCTAATAAAAGTAGCTCCTTCTTGTATTGCAACTGAAAAGTCGTTACTCATCCCCATACTTGTTTGAGTACAAGGAGCAAAATTTAACCTTTTTTCCTGTACAGATTCTTGCAATTTTTTGAGCTTAGCAAAGATTTCGTGTTGTTCTTTTTTAGTCGAATGTAATGGGGCCATCGTCATTAAACCTACGACTTTAATTTTATCAAAAGGCGCCAATTGCTCAATAAACTCTGCTAAATCTTCGTAAGCAACGCCTTGTTTTGAAGCTTCACCACTCACATTAACTTCTACAAAACAACAAATCGTTTTCTCTGCTCTTTTTTGAATCTCGCTTGCAAGTTTTAAACTATCCAAAGCATGAAAATAATCAATTTCATTTATAATCGATTTTACTTTTCTACGTTGCAAATTACCGATAAAGTGCCAGGAAAGATTAGTCAAATGACTCATTTTTTCTTTCTTTTCTAACAGTTGGTCCACTCGATTTTCTGCCAAGTTCTTTACCCCTTGTTCAGCTAACTCAATCGTTTGTTCAACATTTACCGATTTTGTTACACCAACCAAGGTAACTTCTGAGCTGGAACGTGAAACAAGAGCACAGGAATCCTGTATCTCTTGCTGAACCTCCCGCAAGTTATCAGAAATCATGTGCTCTTTCCCCCTTTATCTTTTACGACGGAAAAACGGTGGTGTATCTAACTCGTCATCATCTGATTTTGGTGTTTCTCGTTTGAAGGTATCAAAGTCCTTTTTTTCGATTTCTTCAAATTGTGTATCGTCAATTTTAGGACGGCGATTTTCTTCCTTACGGATATCCCAATCTGAAAAATCGCTCTTCTCGTCTTTTTGTGTAGGTTGTGCTTGGTCCATATCGTAAAGGGGCCTTCTCGCGCTTGCTTGATTTTGTCTAGAAGCGCGTTCGGGCTTTTTTTCGCTTTTTGTAGGATCAATGCCGGTTGCAATCACCGTTACCCGAATTTCATCTTCTAGATCTTCATTAATAGAAGTTCCTAGAATAATATTTACATCCCCAGTCGAAGCCTCAGAAACAATATCTGAAGCATCTTGTGCTTCAAACAAAGTCATATCCAAGCCACCTGTGATATTAAGTAGCACTTGTTCTGCGCCATCAATTGAGGTTTCTAGTAATGGAGAAGAAATAGATTTCTTCGTTGCCTCAACGACACGTTCTTCGCCGCTAGCAATACCGATTCCCATTAATGCCGTTCCTTGGTTTTTCATTACTGTTTTGACATCAGCAAAGTCCAAATTGACATAACCAGGAGCGGTAATTAAATCGGAAATTCCTTGTACCCCTTGTCGTAAAACATTATCTGCTTCACGGAATGCTTCTAGCATTGGCGTCTTTTTATCAACAACTTCTAATAAACGATTATTTGAGATTATTAATAAGGTATCGACATTTTCTTTTAATTGCGCAATACCTTCGGCTGCAAAGTGTCCACGTTTTGGTCCTTCAAAAGTAAACGGACGTGTTACAACGCCAACAGTTAATGCGTCTAATTCTTTAGCAATACCTGCTACAATAGGAGCTGCACCCGTTCCTGTGCCACCGCCCATACCAGCAGTAATAAAGATCATATCCGCTCCGCCTAGAGCATCACGTATAGCATCTTCACTTTCTTCCGCAGATTTTTGGCCAACTTCAGGCTGTGAACCGGCACCTAAACCTTGAGTAAATTTTGGTCCTAACTGAATAACGGTTTCTGCTTTTGAGTTTTTTAAAGCTTGTACATCTGTATTAACGGCAATAAATTCAACGCCCTTGACATTTTCTTCAATCATGCGGTTAACGGCATTGCCGCCTCCACCGCCAACGCCGATCACTTTGATTATTGCGCCTTCATTAGCGGTATTATCCATTGTAAATTCCATATTTTATCTTCCTTTCGCGCTTGTTATTCAAAAATATTCGAGAAAAAGTTTTTGACTTTATCGCCAAAACCTTCTTTGGGTTCTGTATCTTCTGGTTCTTGATAAGTTGGTTCTTCTGGTTCATCATATGAAGGTTGTTCATAAACAGGCTCTCTTGTATAAGCTTGCGAATTTTGTTCAGCTTGTACTGGTTCACCCGTTACAGCGCTTTTGGCTAGTTGGTAAACTTCGCCCAGTTCAGCAGCATATTCCAGAATACTAATCACGTTTGTAAAGACCGGATTTCTAAGGCCCATATGATTGGGTACATGTAATTTCACATTTACCCCAAAAATCTCTTGAGCAAGTTCAACTACTCCTGGAAGACTAGCAGCTCCACCAGATAACACGATTCCTCCCGGCAGTTCTAAAGCTTCAACCTCGTCAAGAGCCTCTTTGACTTTTATAAAAATTTGTTCAATGCGCGCTTCAATAATTTCGGATAAATAGCGTTCATCGACATTGACTGGCTCTGATTGACCAATAACATCTACTGGAAATTCTTCACTCGCAGATGTTCTTTCAGGGTAAGCATCGCCATAGTTATTTTTCAGTGCTTCTGCATTATTAAACGATGTATTCAGCACAGTAGAAATATCTTTTGTTACGTATTCTCCGCCTTCTTGATCTAAATAAGTAAACTTTAATTGTTTATCATGCATTACAGCAGCTGTGGTTTGCCCCCCACCGATGTCAATAACTGTGGTGCCAAAGTCTTGTTCACCATCTGATAGAATTGTACTTGTTAAAGCTAATGGTGTAACAACCATTTCGCTGATAAATAAGCCTGCTTCTTCCACACATTTGCGAACATTATGAATAATCGTTTTAGGTCCGGTAAAAACTACGCCGTTTATTTCTAAACGGACGCCAATCATACCTCTTGGATCTTTGATTCCTTCAAAACCATCAACTGTAAAATCTTGCGGCAAGATCGTAATCATTTGTCTTTCAGGAGGGATAGAACGGACAAGAGCCGCTGATGCTACATTACGTACATCTTCGTCTGTGATTTCTTTTGATTCATTGTTAACGGCGATCATGCCTTGACAATTTTCAACCTCTAACAGATTTGCAGGTAAGCCAACGCAAACATTGCGGATTTGAATTCCTGCTTTTTCTTCTGCTTGTGTAACGGCTCTTTGAATTGCTTGAACTGTTTTATCAATATCGATCACAATACCTCGATCGATCCCTTCTGATTTTGCGTTTCCTACGCCAATAATGTTCATTTGGCCTTCTATATATTCAGCTACAACAACTT
>JAKDZT010000275.1 GCA_030462125.1 Tetragenococcus sp. | reverse complement strand
AGAGAGGTGAAAAGGTTGGAAAGAAAAATCATATTAGCTTCACATGGGAAATTTGCTTCAGGTATTTTAAGTTCATTGGAATTAATTTGTGGTAAGAATAACGCTATCAGCGCATTAGACTGCTACACAACAGAAGGCTTTGACTTAAAGCAAACAGTCGATCAACTGATGAAAGAAAATAGTGAGAAAGAGTTGATTGTTGTAACAGACCTATTTGGTGGAAGTGTGAACAATGAATTTTTACGCTATATTAAAAGACCTGATTTTTATTTAGTAGCAGGTTTAAATTTACCGTTTTTAATTGAATTTTCAGCACAATTTGCAAGCGCTAAAGCACTTGCGGATCTCATTTTGCAGACACTCCGCAAGTCTAAAGAGGCCATTCAATTTTGTAATGAAAGTTTTGATGAAGAAATAGAAGAAGAGGAATTTTAAGGAGGAAAGTGGCATGATTTTATTAACTCGTGTAGATCATAGATTACTTCATGGGCAGGTGGCCTTTTCGTGGACGCAAAATTTAGGTGCGGATTGTATTTTAATCGCTAATGATGATGTGCCCCAAAATGACGTGCGTAAGACCACTATCAAATTGGCGAAACCACAAGGAGTAAAATTAGTTATCAAAAATATTGAAGACTCAATTGCTGCTTTAAAAAGTGGTGTAACAGATAAATATAAATTATTTATTGTTGTGGAATCGGTGGAGGATGCTTATAAATTGGCGGAAGCATACTCTGAAATTAAAGAAATAAATTTAGGGGGAATAAAGGCAACAGAAGACTCGAAAAATATCGGTAAAGCAGTAAATATAGTACCTGAAGAAGAAACTTTGCTAAAAGAATTAACAGAACAAGGCGTCAAAGTAGAAATACGACAAGTTCCATCAGATAAAAAAGTTGACATAACAGACGTATTATAAAGAAAGGTAGGAATAAAATGGTCGTACAAGCTGTTTTTTTAGGTATTGTCGCATTCATTGCGCAATCAGAATATGCTTTAGGTACTTCATTAATCTCACGCCCTATTGTTACTGGCTTATTTACAGGTATTGTATTAGGCGATGTTAAAACGGGAATTATCATGGGTGCAACATTAGAATTAGCTTTTATTGGTTCTTTTTCTGTTGGTGCATCAATTCCACCTGACGTAGTAACTGGAGGAGTTTTAGGTACGGCATTTGCAATTACTGCTAGCGCTGGGACAGAAACGGCGTTACTGCTGGGACTACCAATTGCTACGTTAACACTGATTTTAAAAAATGTTTACTTAGGTTTATTAATTCCTGTGATGAACCACAAGGCGGATGATTATGCTGAACAAGGAAATTATAAGGGCGTTGAACGAATGCATCTTTTGGCAGGGTTTGGGTTGTCTTTGATGCTTGGTTTAGTTGTGATGATTTCCTTTATGGTAGGTAGTAATGCAGTTAGTGGATTATTAGATAGGATTCCTGATTTTATACAAAATGGTTTAACTGTTGCCACTGGTTTAATTCCAGCTCTTGGATTTGCTATGTTAGCTCGTTTATTGATTAATAAACAAGTTGCTCCGTATTTCTTTTTAGGTTTTGCTCTAGCTTCTTACTTAGAGATACCTATCACAGGAATTGCTATATTTGGTGCAATTGTGGCTGTTGTGGTTGTTAATTTAACAAATATCCGGAAAAATTCTGATGTAAATACAAGTACAGAGGAGGGAATAGATGATGACGAAGATTTCTAATGATTCGACAAAAATCACAAAAAAAGATTTACGTAAAGTTTTTTGGCGCTCCTTTCAAATGGAATTTTCCTGGAATTATGAACGCCAAATGAACCTAGCATACGCGTATGCGATGATCCCAATTTTGAAAAAAGTGTATAAAACAAAAGAACAAATGTCAGCATCATTGAAACGACAGTTAGAGTTCTTTAATACAACGCCGCATATTGTAACCTTAATTTTAGGGATTAATGCGGCAATGGAAGAAGAAAATGCAGAAGATGAAAATTTTGATGTGTCTACTATTGATAGTATAAAGACTTCGTTGATGGGGCCACTTGCTGGAATTGGAGATTCGTTTTTTTGGGGAACCTTACGTTTGATTGCTACTGGAATTGGTACGTCTTTGGCATTACAGGGGAATATTTTAGGGCCCATTTTATTTTTATTAGTGTTTAATGTCCCTCATATTTTATTACGTTATTTTGCAACAAACTGGGGTTATAAGTTAGGAACAGGATTTTTAAAGAAAATTCAAGAGAACGGTATGATGGAAAGCTTGACGTTTGGAGCGGCCATCATAGGTTTGATGGTCGTTGGCGGTATGACAGCCACATTAATTGACATTAATATTCCACTAGAAATTGGTTCTGGTGAAAATGCGGTGACGGTTCAAAGCATTTTTGATGACATTGTACCTAATATTTTGAACCTTGGGGTTTTTGGAGCTGTCTTTTATATGCTGAAAAAAGAAGTGAATGCATTAACGATTATTTTAGGGTTAGCAGTTGTAGGGATTCTAGGCTCATTGATTGGGCTTTTCTAGGAGGAG
>JAKDZT010000274.1 GCA_030462125.1 Tetragenococcus sp. | reverse complement strand
GTGAAGTATGAAAAATTTATTTAATAAAGAACTTGTATTTTTAGATATTGAATCATCTAATGCAAATGAACTATTTAAGATAATAGCAGGCGATCTTAAAAACAAAGGATTTGTAAATGAAAAATATTATGATGGTTTAATAAATCGTGAAAAAAATTTTCCTACTGGGTTACAACTGGAAGATTACGGCGTTAGTATCCCGCATACAGATCCTGAAACAGTAACAAAGGACTTTATTGCTGTAGTAAGACCTAGCTTCCCTATAATGTTTTCCTTAATGGAAGATAATGATAAAAATATTCCCGTGGATTTATGCTTTTTTATTGGATTGAAAGATGGAAAGAGGAGTCCATTAGTTTTAGTGGAATTAATTTCGTTAATACAAAATCACAAATTGATATTGTCTATACTAAATGAAAAAAATAGAGAAAAAATAATAGAAAAAATACAAGAGGTGAGATTTACGTGAAGAAAACAATTGTTATAGCTTGTGCAACGGGTGTAGCAACTTCAACAGTCATTGCTAATAGGGTGGAAGATTTATGTAAGAAAAATAATATAGAATATCAGCTCATTCAATGTAAAGTACCTGAAGTGGGAAGTTACGAAGATAGGGCAGACTTAATCATTACTTCCGGAAAAAGCCCTAGAAAATTTAAAGCGGTTACAATAAAAGCTACTTCATATATTACGGGTATTAATGATGAACAAACAGATAAAGATATTATTAATGCTTTACAAAACAATTAAAAAGGGTATATGAGGGAGGACAACGATGAGGATTATTACCGATGTAGTTAATTACGTTATTGGATTGGGCGCCAGCGCAATCCTTCCTATAACGCTTTTAATTTTAGGATTAATTTTTGGATTAGGTGTAGGAAAATCCATTAAAGCAGGAATTACTGTTGGGATTGGTTTTGTTGGAATTAACTTAGTTATCGAATTATTAACGAGTGAAGTTGGTGACGCAGCTCAATTAATGGTTCAACGTATAGGTCTGAATTTAACTGTCATTGATGGAGGGTGGCCATCCGCTTCAGCAGCTGCTTGGGGTTCTCCTATATCGGCACTATTAATAGCGGTTTGTTTATTAGTAAACGTGATTTTAATTATATTTAAAGTGACAAAAACAATGTATGTTGATATTTGGAACTATTGGTATTTTTTATTTGCTGGATCTGTCGTTTATACGATTACAAATAATTTATTAGCAGCTTCTATAGCGGCTATTTTATTAATGGTAGTTCATTTAGTTATGGGAGACATGTTGCAACCTTATGTTGAAGATTATTTTGAAATTGATAATGTTACTTTACCGACCGGTTCTTCATTAATGTGGGTACCGCTAGGTTTTGCTGTTGATTGGATATTAGATAGAATTCCAGGCATAAATAAAATTAATGTTAATTATGAAACCATTCAAAAAAAGTTTGGAGTTTTTGGTGAACCTATGGTAATAGGTGTTGTTATTGGTATAATACTTGGTTTTCTAGCTGGATATGATGTGGGCCAAGCATGGCTATTAGGAATAAATATGGGTGCAGTTATGTTGATTTTGCCAAGAATGATAAAAATTCTATTGGAAGGGTTACTTCCTATTTCTAATGCTGCTCAAGTATTTTTACGTGATAAATTTAAAAACAGAGAACTATTTATTGGATTAGACTCTGCCATTTCTTTAGGGGATTCTGCTGTAATATCTTCTGCTTTAATTTTAGTTCCAATAATGATCATTCTAGCATCTATTTTACCTGGAAACAGAGTGTTACCCTTTGGAGATCTTGCTTCAATTCCCTTTTATGTTGCTTTTATAACTGCTCATAATAAAGGAAATATTTTTAAGACTGTGCTTACAGGTACGATAATGATGATTTTAACCTTATATATGGCTACTAATTTTGCCTCTGTATACACAGAAATGATGAATGCAGCTAATTTTAATATTCCACAAGGGGTTAGTCAAATGTCAAGCATCACTTCCGGCGGTAGTCTTTTAAATTGGATAGTTCTTCAGATAACACAATTGTTAAATTCAATTTTTTAATTATTGAAAGGATGAGATAATTGAGAGCTTTAATGAAGTTGGAAAAAGGGTTCAACAATATGAAAGTTGTAGAAATTGATGAACCAGAAGTGAAAGACGATTTAGTTAAAGTTAAGGTGAAATACTGCGGGATCTGTGGCAGTGATTTACATGCTTATCAAGGGACTTACCCAAGTACAATTCCGCCAGTAGTATTGGGGCATGAATTTGCTGGGGAAGTTGTAGATATTGGGCCAAAAGTCAAAAATATAAATATTGGTGATCGTGTAACTAGTGAAACAACTTTTGCAACATGCAATAATTGCGAACAATGTAAAACTAAAAATTATAATCTGTGTTCTAATCGAAAAGGAATAGGTACACAAGTTAATGGCGCTATGGCAACTTATGTTTTAAGTAGAGAAGAAAGTATTCATGTTTTAGGCGAAAATGTTTCTTATTTATCAGCAGCTTTATCAGAACCCTTATCATGTGGGGTACATGCTTCGTTAGAAA
>JAKDZT010000273.1 GCA_030462125.1 Tetragenococcus sp. | reverse complement strand
TTCTGGTGTTAATACTGAATATTTTGATTATCTTGATTACCCAACTTCTAATATTCAAAGATTCGTATTTATTTGTAGAGTAATGAAAGAAAAAGGGATAGAAGAATTTTTAAGTGCTGCTACAACTATTCATGAAGAATTTCCAAATACAGAGTTTCATATATGTGGTTTTGTAGAAGACGAGTATAAGGAACAAATTGAGGTTTTAAGTAAGGACGGTTATATAAAATATCATGGTATGGTTAGGGATATTCGGACAGTTTTAAAAGATATGAATTGTACTATACATCCATCTTACTATCCGGAAGGTATGTCAAATGTCCTTTTGGAAAGTGCGTCTTCAGGGAGGCCTATTATTACTACTGACAGAAGCGGATGTAAAGAAATTGTAGAAGAAGGTAATAATGGGTATATCGTAAAACAGCAAAATAGTGAAGATTTAATTGAAAAAATCAAAATATTTTTAAGGTTAGGTTACGAAGAGAAAAAAGCAATAGGTTTATTTGGCAGAAAAAAAGTTGTAGAAGAGTTCGATAGAAATATCGTTGTGGAAAAATACTTTAAGGAGATTACAAGCTGTTTGAATAGACAGTAAGCTAGCAAAAAATGAAAAGAAAAAGAGAAATTTTAAAAAAAAATAAATATTTAATAAATATAATTATAAGACTTTCAACAATATTCCCTAGAACAGTACATAAATTTCTTTTTAAATTAGTACGTAATCAGGAGAACTATTTGGCTATGTTTGTACGTTATGTTTGTGTGAAAAATTGTGCCAAAACTTGCGGTGATAATGTAGCTATCTTCTCAAATGTGTATCTTTTTAATATGCAGAATCTTGAACTTGGTGATAATGTTAGTATACATCCTATGTGCTATATAGATGCTTCCGGAGGGATACAAATTGGAAATGATGTATCGATAGCGCATGCTTGCACGATTCTTTCTGAAGAACATATATATACAGCTTTGGATAGGAATATTAAAGATCAAGGAGTGCGATTGAAAGCAACAACTGTAAGCAATAATGTTTGGGTTGGAGCAGGTGCGAGAATTTTAGCAGGGTGTTATCTTGAAGAAGGTAGCATAATTGCTAGTGGAGCGGTTGTCAAAAATAAAGTTAAGGGTAATACAATTGTTGGAGGAGTACCCGCGAAATTTATTAAGGAGAGAGGGTAAATGAACGTTATTTTTGCTCACGATCATGTTTTTTACAAAGCAGAACGTAATTACTATAGTACGGGAGGTTTATCTAAAAAAACGTTAGAAAAATATAGTTCAGTTTTTGGTAAAATAACTGTACTAAGTAGACAAAAAAATTCCGAAAAATTAAAAAGTAAAATGACGTTAGCTTCCGCAAAGGGGGTAGAATTTGAAAAAATACCAGATTTTAAAGCAATAAAGAATATATTTTGGGTATTTGAAGCAAAGAAAAAAATAGAAAATGAAATAATGGTAGCCGATGGTGTAATTGCGAGACTGCCAAGTTCTATAGGAAACATTGCTGTCAAAATGGCTATAAAACATAATAAACCATATCTTATTGAGGTAGTAACGTGCCCATGGGATGCTTTATGGAATCACAGTTTTAGAGGTAAAATATTAGCTCCATTTGGTTATGCAAAATTAAAGAAGATAACAAAGAAAGCCCCCTTTGTAAGCTATGTAACAAATTCATTCTTGCAAAATAGATACCCTACATTGGGTAAACAAACAAATTGTTCAAATGTTTCGTTAACGGAATTTGATGAAAATATTCTAACCTTAAGAAAGGAAAGGATAAGAAACAATAATGGAAAAAAAATTATTGGCACAGCAGCAGCTGTTAACGTTAAGTTTAAAGGGCAGCAGTACGTAATTCAAGCATTAGGTGAATTGAAAAAAGAAGGGGTAACAAACCTGGAATATCAGTTAGTAGGCAGTGGAGACCAGAGATATCTTAAAAATCTAGCTATAAAGTATAATGTTAGTGACCAAGTGAAATTTTTGGGTGCTTTACCCCATGAAAAAGTATTTAATTGGTTAGATAAAATTGATTTTTATGTTCAGCCCAGTAAACAAGAAGGTTTACCTAGAGCGTTAATTGAAGCAATGAGTAGGGGCGTCCCTGCATTTGGTGCGAATACTGCTGGTATACCAGAATTATTAGAATCAGAGTATATATTTACTAACTCTAATAACACTTTGGAAATACGTTCTATATTAAAAAAATATACAAAAAAGAAAATGTTGGAACAATCGGAAAGAAATTATAAGGAAGCAAAAAAATATAGTGAAGAGGTTATTGAACGTAGAAGAAGAGCTTTTTTAGAAGATTTCAAAAAATCTTTTTGATTTATTTTAAGAAGCTAAAGCTTAAGAAAATTTTTCGTAGAATCAAACAACGCTTTGATAATAGATTTAGCAAAACCATATAGGAAAATTAATGAGACGCGTTATTGAATATTTGGAAGGATGTATATATGAAAAAAGTTTTTATTTATGCTTATACGAAAATGAACTTAGGAGATGATCTTTTTGTAAAAATACTGTGTAACAGGTTTCCAGAGTATAAAT
>JAKDZT010000272.1 GCA_030462125.1 Tetragenococcus sp. | reverse complement strand
TAGATTTCTTTGGAGAGTTAAGAGAAAACTCTAAACCAGTTATTCCTTTTGAAGCTATTGTACCTGAAAATTTAGCAGATGCTTTTGATGACTTGTATGACACAGGAGATACAGGTAAGTTCTCGCTGAAAATCAATAACTATGCAGAAGAAGCGACTGAAGAAGATGTTCAAGAAGTATCTGGATTTGGTAGTACAGAAGGATTGTCAGAAGTTAAACGCAACTTTGTAAACAACATGGAAGTAATTGGCGGTACTGAAGCGTATCAAGAACCACGTGCTTACAACGATGAGCAAATTGCAGAGGCTAAACAGTTTAGACAGAAAGCTATTGACGCTTTAGAGTCAGGATATGTACCTCAAGAAACTAAATCAGACAATGCGTTCGGTCAAGGAACAACTACAGAGAAACCAGTACCAGAAGAGGATATCGATGAGGCTATCGATGACTTAGACTTTTAGAACAATATAAAAACTAAGGGGCTTTATGCCCCCACTATATAAAAAGGAGATAATTAATTATGAATATTGAACAAATTAAAGAAGAGTTAACAATGTTAGAAGGTCATTTATTACAATTAGCAATTGATGAGACAGATGGCTCTATAGGAGGAATAAATAACTTCTTAAACTCAGTAATTGATGAAGGTTTTGAAGAAGATTATCAAGTATTAGTGAGATTAGCAAGTGAAGCGAAAGAAACCGTCCAACATGAAATTAAATATATTAAACCATTTGAATAGGGGTTACTATGAAGAAGGGAAAAAACGAGAAATCTTATAGAAAAATTTTAAGAGCTAGATATGACGAAATGAAAGCAAGATGTTATAATCCGAACTCTGGTGTATATAAACATTATGGTGGCAGAGGTATTGAAGTCTGCGAAGAGTGGGAAGATAGTTTTGACAATTACTATAACTGGTCTATAAAAAAGGGTTTTCATCCAGACTTGACTATTGATAGGATTGATGTTGATGGAAATTATGAGCCTAGTAATTGTAGATGGGCTACATGGACTACACAGGCTAGAAATAAAACTAACAGTCTAATAATAGAGTGTGAAGGAAAAGAATACATGGTATATCAATTATCTGAAATGACAGGTATTAGTGAGGGCACTTTATATCATAGAATAAAAAAAGGATGGACTATCCCAGAGATATTAGAAAATCCTGTAAATTTTTATTATATATATTTAGAACATAATGGAGTTACAAAAACTCTTTCTGAATGGGAAAGAGAATGTGACATTGGAGCTTCTACGTTGAAGAAAAGAATGGAATCAGGGTGGAGTTCTTATGATATATTAAATGAGCCTATAAATCCATGCTTTACAGCTAGTAAAACTATGATTTACAATGGGGAAGAAAAGACAATAAAAGAGTGGGCTCGGATAGTAAATGTAGATTATGAAACATTGTGGAAAAGGTTTGACGATGGTTGGAGTCCTCATGAAGTATTGTATGGAAGAAAAAGGTTGAGTAAAAATTCTAGAGTTAAATTAACATTTAACGAGGAAACAAAAGAACTTCATGAATGGGCTAGTATTCTAAATACCAATAGAAGATCAATGATAGATAGGTATAAAAAAGGATATAATGACATTGATATTATATTCGGTAGAAGAGAACAGAAAAAGAAAATAGAAACATATTTAGAAAAGGAGAAATAAGAATGGATAAAAAAATGACAGTAGAAGATTTATTGAATATGGAAGGTAATAAAATTCCAACAGATATTAAAAGTTACAGTATGTTGATTCATGCACCAGGAAAAACAGGAAAGACAACACTTGTTCATGAATTATATGGAGAAAAGGTTATTATGTTAGCCAGTGAGCGCCGTCATAGTCATTTAGCAAACGTTCATGTGATTAATATAGACAACTATGGAGACTACCTGAGAGCAATGAAACTTCTTACTAAAGACGAGAGAATTAAAGACAAATATTCTGCTATTTGTATAGATACAATTGGGAGATTAGAGTCCTATATACTTGACCATGTGTTGAGTAAATTAAATATTGAGTCTTTAGGTGACCTAGCCTATGGAGCAGCCTATGCTGAATTTAACAAAGAATTGGAAAAAGCTTTAAGACTTATTGAACACAGTGGATTCACACCGATTTTTATCGCTCACTCTAAAACAGAAGTTCAAAAAGTATTAGTGGATGATGCTTCTGATATTGAGAAAAGCAGTGATACTGCCACTATAGTAAGAGACAAGAAAGACGGTAAACAATATATAGAATATGAAAAAACCGTACCAGATATTCGTAAAAAGTTTGAAAATATGATTGCGAGAATTGTAGATAATGTTTTATTTTTAAGTTCTACTGTAGATAGTAATGGAGTAGGAAGTAGAAAAATATTCTATAGAGACACTCCAAGTCATACTGCGGGAGCAAGTTTTAAGGGCATGCCAGAATATACTGAACTGTCAGCTAAGGCATATAAGGAAGCTATGGAAAAAGCTATTCAATCAGAAGGTTCTAATAACCTAGAAGAAGGAAAACGTGAGCAGTCTCAAGGAGTAAAATACGACTATGACAAACTAATGTCAGAGATTGCTGACTTAGGGAAACAATTGCA
>JAKDZT010000004.1 GCA_030462125.1 Tetragenococcus sp. | reverse complement strand
TAGTTAGTGAAATTGCAGATTTTGAATACATCGTTACTGAATCAAACATTGAAGCTTTATTATTGGAAAATAACCTTATTAAAGAAAATCTGCCACGATATAACATTATGTTGAAAGATGATAAAACTTATCCTTTCATTAAAATTACGAACGAAAAATACCCGCGACTATTGATCACACGTAAAGTTTTAAAAGACGGCGCAGAATATTTTGGGCCTTATCCAGATATTGGTGCTGCCAATGAAACAAAAAGAATTTTAGATCGTATTTTTCCTTTACGCAAATGTGGACCGCATCAAAAAACGCCTTGTTTGTATTATCATTTAGGTCAGTGTTTGTGTCCCTACGCTTTTAATGTGGACCCGGCTGTCTATACGAAGATTGTTAAAGAAATCAAACATTTTTTTAACGGCGGCTATAGAGATGTCCAACAAGCTTTACAAGTTCAAATGGAGGAAGCTGCTAACCATATGGAATTTGAAAAAGCAGCTGAATTACGTGATCAAATCCATTCCATTGATACCATTATGACGCAACAAAAAATGACTTCTACTGATTTGAAAGATAAAGACGTTTTCGGTTACACAGTGGATAAAGGCTGGATGTGTGTACAAGCATTCTTTATTCGCCAAGGTAGAATGATTCAACGTGATGCCTCTATTTTCCCTTTTTATAAGGAAGAAACCGATGATTTCTTGACCTATGTCGGACAATTTTATCAAAAAAATGAGCATTTTATTCCAAAAGAAGTATTAATTCCCGATAACATCGATAAAAATTCTGTTGAAGCCTTATTAGATACCAAAGTCTTACAGCCTCAACGGGGACAAAAAAAACGTTTAGTCGAACTGGCAAATAAAAATGCGCGTGTCAGTCTGAAGGAAAAATTTGATTTGATTGAAAAGGCTCAAGAACGAACAGTAGGTGCTGTCGAAAAACTGGGCCAAGCATTAAATGTTCCTACTCCTGTTCGTATCGAAGCTTTTGATAATTCAAATACCATGGGAACGAATCCTGTTTCTGCGATGGTTGTTTTTATTGATGGTAAACCTTCCAAAAAAGATTATCGTAAATATAAAATCAAAACGGTCGATGGCCCAGATGATTATGCCTCCATGCGTGAAGTGATTTATCGTCGCTATTCCCGTTTGTTAAAAGAAGAAAGCACGCTACCTGATTTGATTTTAATCGATGGAGGTAAAGGCCAAGTGGATGTAGCAAAAGATGTATTAGAAAACCAACTAGGTATCGATATTCCAATTGCCGGGTTAGCCAAAGATGACAAACACAAAACAAGTGAATTGTTATTTGGCGAAGATCTGCAGCCAGTGCCTTTAGAACGTAGTTCAACAGAATTTTTCTTGTTGCAACGCATTCAAGATGAAGTCCATCGTTTTGCAATTACTTTCCATCGCCAACTACGCAGCAAGAATAGCTTTTCTTCGAAATTAGATGGCATTACCGGACTAGGTCCAAAACGAAAAAAGAAACTGTTAAAAAAATTCAAGTCACTAAAGGGAATCCAACAAGCCACAGTGGAAGAAATACAAGAAGCAGGCATCCCTAAAAATGTAGCTCAAACCGTTGTGGAAGAGCTAGCACCTGCAAAAAAAGAAGAGAAAGACACCACTGTGAAACGATAAGTTTCTCATAGTCATTATAAAAACTGTCTATCGTAATTTTTGGTAGACAGTTTTTTTTATAGACAATATGAACGTCAACTTTTAATTTTTCGCTTTATTCCACCTCATACGAACTTCCCCTTTTAGGTATTGGTAAAGTAAAAAGCGTTGGCGGTAACGTTTGATTCGTTTATATCTTTTAGGATGTTTTTTATAAAACTGTTGGTAGTGATTTTCTACTGGCCAAAAAGCACTTGTCGGTTGGATTTCAGTAACGATCGGTTGCTTATATCTACCAGAATTAATCACTTTTTGCTTTGATTCTTCTGCAGTTTGTCGTTGTTGTTCATTTCGTACAAAAATGATCGGTCGGTATTGATAACCTCTATCCTGAAATTGGCCTGCCTCATCTGTTGGATCAATGAGTTGCCAATATAAGTCAACGAGTTCCTTATAACTAATAATCCGAGTATCAAAAATAATTTCCACCGCTTCAACATGTCCTGTAAACCCACCAAGCACTTGGTCATAACTTGGATGAGGTGTATGCCCGCCGGTAAAACCTGATAAGACAGAATCGATCCCATCCTTTGTTTCAAAAGGCTCCACCATACACCAAAAACAGCCGCCGCCAAATACCGCATAATCCTGATGATTGAAATCTTCAATCACATGCTTGGAAAAATCAAAGCGTTCTTCTTCCACTGGTTCACCTAGGATTTTTAAGTAAAAGTCAGCGACATCTCCCGTTAAATTATCTCTAACAGCAAGCGGACGCAACTTTTCTTCTAATTTTGCCAGTTGAGCCTTAACATTACCATCAACTTCTAGCTCATCTTTAGTCGTAGTTAGGACAGATCGTTCCCAATCTCGTGTGCCTTTATTGATGATAAGATTATAAATTTCTCTTAGTGCTTCTTCTTTTGTCAGTTCCATTTTTTATCCCTCCTCGGGAGTTTAAGAAAATGGGTCAAAACAGTGACTTTTCCACATCGTGCTTTCGCTTCCTATTATAAACGCTAAAGCTCCCTAAGACGAACATTATCATTTATGATACGGCTCACCACGATTAATCCGAAACGCCCGATAAATTTGTTCGACTAAAATTAAACGCATCAACTGATGAGGGTAGGTCATGTTTCCAAAAGAAAGCTGTGCATTACTTCTTTTTAGAACCTCCGTGCTCAAACCTAACGAACCACCAATGACAAAGGTTAAGTTACTCTTTCCTTGTGTAACCAGTTGGTCAAGTTGCTTGGCAAAAGCTTCACTGGTGGGATTTTTTCCATCAATCGCCAGTGCAAATACAAACTCGGTATCACGAACTTTGGCTAAGATGCGTTTTCCTTCTTTTTCTTTTACCAAAGACATTTCTGTTTCAGTCAAGTTTTCTGGCGCTTTTTCATCTGGAACTTCAATAAGCTGAATTTTAGTATAAGCTTGTAATCGTTTCGTATATTCTTGAATTCCTTGGACTAAATATTTTTCTTTTAATTTTCCTACACTGATTATTTTAATGTTCATAAATGGTCTCCTTTTACTTTTTCAACATAGTTATACACAGTTTGCATAGAGTTATCCCCAGTTTTCTGTGGAAAACGTCCCTTTTACAGCAAGGTTTTTTATAGGAACGTATGTTTTAAACAAAAACATCCACTTTTTCCACAGACTTGTGGATAAAAATGACGTTAATTATGCACAACTTTTCCGCAAAATTTTGCACAGTAGCTGTGGAATTTGTTTTCTTCAACCTTTTGAAAATTTTTTATCTCAAGTTTTTCATAATTATTTCAAAGTCTGGCAGTAGACTAGACTTACCTTATGATATTATACTAGAGATATAGAAATTACCAAGGAGGTAATGTTCATGGCAAAAAAAGATGTCACTCCTCGTTCTAAAAAGAATGGGTGGTTGAAAAAGTTTGGAATTGGTCTGCTAGGTGGATTGATCGGTGGGATACTTGTTATCGGTGGATTTTATTACTTTGCCGGCGGTACAGGCAATCCTTTCCAATCAGAAGAAGCGACCTCCACATCTGGTGTAACAGATGACAATGATGATGTACAGGTCAGCGATGTGAAAGTTGACGTCGATAGCGATACGACTTCTGCAGTCAATAAGGTGCAAGATTCCGTCGTTTCTATTGTTAATTTACAAAACTCTTCACCAGAAGAAAATGGCGGTTTTTTTGATACAGAGCAACCAGAAGGTGACAACGATGATGAAGAACAACCCGCAGGCGAAGGAAGCGGCGTGATTTATAAAACGGATGATGATAATGCCTATATCGTAACCAATAATCACGTGGTTGCAGGTCAAAGTGGCTTAGAAGTTTTACTGGCAGATGGCTCCAGAGAAAGCGCCGAACTTGTCGGAACAGATGCTTATACTGACTTAGCTGTCTTGCAAATTTCTTCGGATAATGTAGATACTGCTGCAACATTTGGCGATTCAGATGAATTACAAGTAGGTGAACCTGCTATCGCCATTGGCTCTCCTTTAGGTTCTGATTATGCCAATTCTGTAACACAAGGAATTATTTCTTCTTTAAATCGTTTAGTGGAAAGTGAAGATGAGTCAGGGGATGATGTTAGCACCAATGCAATCCAAACAGATGCTGCGATTAACCCCGGAAATTCTGGCGGGCCTTTGATCAATGCTAGTGGTCAAGTCGTCGGTATTAATTCCAGCAAAATTGCTAGTTCTGGTCAAGCAGGCGTAAGCGTTGAAGGTATGGGATTTGCCATTCCAAGTAACGATGTAACCGACGTTATTAACGAATTAGAACAAAACGGGGAAATTACTCGTCCTGCTCTTGGTATTTCCATGCTTGATTTAAATGCTATTTCTACTGAACAAAGAGAACAAATCTTGCAGGTGCCTGATTCTGTAGAAAATGGTGTGGTCGTTCAAGACCCAGGAAATGATACGCCGGCAAGTGAAGCAGGTTTAGAACAATATGATGTCATTACAAAAGTGGACGACGAAGAAATCGAAAATTCTACTGAATTACGAGCTGCCTTGTATAAAAAATCCGTAGGCGACAACTTGAAACTTACATTTTATCGCAAAGGCAATCCAGAGTCCGTAAATGTTGAATTATCAGAAGATCAATCCATCATTGAAGGAAATAACAGTAACCAATAATAAAGAGATAGAAAAGGACGAGGCCATTTTAGACCTCGTCCTGTTTTTTTATGATTCAATAGTAAACGGCTCTCCTACAACTTTATCTTGTGGCAATTCTAATATCCCACGTTTTTTAGAAGCATTGGGTAAGTGTAGTTCTCTTGCCGAGCAAATCATGCCATAACTTTCGACGCCTCGTAATTTCCCAGGCCAGATCATCGTCCCATCAGGCATCATCACCCCTGGCTTTGCCACTACAACTTTTAAGCCTTCACGAATGTTGGGCGCACCACAGACAATCTGCAAAGTCTCTCCTCGATCAACTTCTACCTCAGTAACCGACAAATGATCACTATCTTTGTGCGCTTCACACGTTTTCACATAACCGACGACTAGTTTAGGTGACTCTTCTTTAGGCAAGGTTTCAGTAAAACCCGCAACATGCAAAGTATCATTTAATAAATCAATTTGTTCACCTGTAAGTTCTACTTGACCCACATCTTGTAAAGCCATTATTTGGGAAATACCAAAAATATTCCAACCAACTGTGCGTTTGTCTTCTGTTTGAATTCTGGCAACCCTTCCTGCACGTGTCACCTCTTGTGGTAGGCCTTTGTCATCATCTGTGATGATCATCAATGTATCACCGACGTAGACCGGATTATAAGCAAAAATCAAAATTGTTCCTCCTAAAATTCATTACACAACATTTTCTAATAATTCATACAAAAGCAGTTTACGATTCTGCTTCACTAGGTGTAATAATTAATACATCACAGGGTGCTTCTCGAATAACGTAACTGGCTACGCTACCTGTGATAAAGCGTTCGACCGCATTTAGCCCAGATTGGCCCACCATGACCAAATCCACCCCGTATTTTTCCGGTAATTCAGCAGTTAAAACCATTTTGGTCGAACCGTAAACGACCACACCTTCAATATTTTCAAAGGAAACAGAAGCAGCATAGTCTTTGCATTCTTGAATCAATTCGTTCGCGTCTTTTTCTTCTTGCGCAAGGACCGATTCGCCTAAGGGTGCAAATCCCATGGTTGAAGGAACTTGTTGTTCAATGACTTTGACAACGATAACTCGTCCATCATTTCTCCTGGCTACTTCAATCGCTTTTTCAAACGCTTCTTGTGCTTGAGAAGAACCATCCACGCCGACTAAAACTGTTTGATAGCTTTGATCCATTTTTCTCACCCTTTTTAATTTTTATCCTACACTAGCTAGAAAAGTTTCAATCTCTTCTTTTGTTTTTCTTTTTTTATTCACGAGACGTCCGCTTTCCTCGCCATCTTTGACAACAACAAAACTCGGAATACCGTAAACATCCCACATTTTTGCAATATCGATATATTGATCACGGTCGACTTCGATAAACTGCAAATTAGGGAAGTCTGCTTCAATTTCCGGTAGAAATGGCTTAATAAATCGGCAATCGCCACACCAATCTGCCATAAAACAAAAGACATTTGTCCCATTTTCTACATAATCAGCTAATTCTTCGACGTCTTTTGGAATAATCATAGCTCGCCAACTTTCTTTTTTTACTAATTTCATTGTATCATTTTTTGCTCAAAATCGTTATATTTGAAATTTGTCACATCGATAAAACTATTGGAGGTAACTTCCCTCGATGTGCCTCCAATAATTATGGATAATGGTGGCATGTATGTGAGAAAATAAGTTATTTTTCCGGTTAAGAAAACAACCCCTGTTACTATAAAGTTTTGTCTCAATAAATTTTACTCTTGAAATATTTTTAGAATTGGTTTTTTAGTCTTTTACTTTACCTATTTCCCCTTAACAATCGTTTCTACAGTACTTTTATCTAGACCTTTTAATACCTGGATCAGCATTTCGCGCGCAGCTTCAAAGTCAGCAATATTAAACATTGTTTGGTGCGTATGAATATAGCGTCCACATACTCCAATAACCGAACTTGGAATCCCATGATTCGTAGTGTGTGCATTACCGGCATCAGTACCCCCTTTTGAAACGAAATATTGATAAGGAATATTATGGGTTTCTGCTGTATCCAACAAATATTCTTTTAAGCGTGGTAACATGATCAAACCTGGATCGTAGATACGTAATAACGTGCCTTCACCTAAGTGTCCGAAGGTCCCCTTTTTGGTTTTCGTATCATCTGCTGCGGAACAATCGACCGCAAAAAACAAATCCGGATCAAATTTGGTTACTGCCGGTTTTACACCTCGCAAACCCACTTCTTCTTGCACATCAGCACCTGCAATCAACGTGTGGCCTAATTTTTCATTTTTTAAGGCTTCCAAGGCTTCTAAAACTACCGTACATCCGTAACGGTTGTCCCATGATTTTGCGATGATATTTTTTCCATTCGCTGTTTTCGTCGTTTCAACTTGAGGAACCAGGGTATCGCCAGGGCGTACGCCATATTCTTCTGCTTCTTCTTTGGATTCAAAGCCAGCATCAAATAAAATATCCGTCACTTGCACAGATTTTTGACCTGCAGTTCCTCGTAAAAGATGTGGTGGGACTGATGAAGAAATACAAGGATAGTCGCCTTTTGCCGTTTTCAAAGTAAAACGTTGCGCCGAAACCACATAAGGATTCCAACCACCTAGAGGCGTTACTTCAAATAATCCGCGATCCGTAATTTGAGTAACCATAAATCCAACTTCATCCATGTGCGCTGCAACCATGACACGTGGCGCTGTTGTGTCTTCGTGCAGCCGAATTCCAAAAATCCCCCCTAAACCATCTTGTTCGACATCGTCAACTAGAGGTGATATCGCTTCTTTCATATAAGCCCGAATGTCTTGTTCAAATCCACTCGTTCCTTGTAGCTCTGTTAATTCTTTAATTCGTTGAAATGTTTTATCTTCCATATTATTGTTTGGCAAAAAGGCCAAAGCAACCTCCTTTTCCATTTATATCTTATGCATTTTATTATAACGCAAATTCAAGGATAAAAAAGACATGAGAAAAAATAAGTCGGACAAAGTTATGAGATAATAACAAAATCTAGGGTCCCTTTGTTATTCCTACTCTAGTTTTGTTCAAATCTAGGGTCCCTTTGCTGTTCTTACCCTAGTTTTGTTCAAAAAAAGCAAAAAATAATCATTAGCAATTGTTTTTACTAAACGACATTTCGTATTCTATGTTAAAATACAAGCAAGTTTATTATAAGAAGACGAGGGAGGCATGGCGATGTATGAAGAAGATCAAGTAAGTAATTTCAAAGGCGGGGTAGCTATCGGTGTAGGCATTGGTCTTTTAAGCGGTATCGCTTCTACGTTATTTATTAAAAATAAACAACGATTATCCGCTGATGACATCTTACAAGGTATCAAAAAAGCCTTTTTGAAAGAAGGCCCTATAGAAGGTTCTTGGATTAATTTTGAAAAACAACCAGTACGCAAGTTTGCCGTTCGCACAGAAGGTTACAATGGCGGAATTACGCGGTTAGAAGATAACCATTTGATTACGTATGAATTTGTGGCCGATGCCAGAACCGGCAGCGTACTCGATATCAAACGTAGCGCTATCTAAAGTAAGTGACCAAAAGCATACTAGTTTTTGGTCACTTTTTTTATAATAAAAAAATTCCGAGCGACGTAGAAAAAGACGTCTTACTCGGAATTTTTTAACTAAACTTATTCGATTATTTTGCTAGTCGATAAATCGCATCTGCATAAATAGCCGTCGCACGATACAAATCATCTAGGGCCATAAATTCATTGGCTTGGTGCATAGTGTCTACAGAATCAGGGAACATTGCTCCAAAAGCAACGCCACGTTCTAATAAACGTCCATACGTGCCTCCACCGATAATTTGTTCTTCCCCTTTTTCACCAGTATGTGCTTCGTAGACGTCCAATAACGTTGTAACTAACGGATCTTCTTGGGGAACATAATGAGGTAGCATATGATGTCCGCCTACAGTTAAGCTAACATCGTATTCGCCAATCGCATCATTTATACTAGCTTGTAATGTTTCTGCGGAAGTTCCTTGTGGGTAACGGAAGTTCAAATTAATAAAGGCATTCTCTTTGGCTACATCGAAGTCAAAAATTCCTGCATTCATCGTTAGTTTACCCATTTTAGGATCTTCAAAATCTACACCTAATTTTTCACCATAGAAATCTTCATGAACATAAGCTGCGGCAACATGCAAAAAGTTCTTGGCACCCCCAGCAAAATCATAATTGTCTAAAAATCCTGCCAACCAAGTGGCGGCATTATGACCAAATTGTGGACTAGCACCATGGGAACCTTTTCCAGCTACTTGGAAGATAAGCGTTGTCTCATTATTTATCGTACATGTACCTGATATTGGGTTTATCCCAAGATATTCAGAAAAAGCAATATTCATCGCTTCTGCTTGTTCAGCAGTTGTCGTTGTTACTTTGGCAGAAGCACCTGTAGGTACCATGTTATCGCGTAGACCCCCTTGGAATTTTTCTAAGGTGTAGCTACCTTCATTCCCAACGCCTATATGGACTTGGATGGAGACATTCCCTTTTTCCCCATTGATAATCGGAAATTCTGCATCAGGAGAAAAGCCAAGATCAGGGGTATCTTCTTTTTCAAAATAGTGATCCATGTCACCCCAGCCGCTTTCTTCGTCTGAACCTACGACAAAACGTACTTTTTTAGATAATGGCAAATCCAGTTCTTTAATAATCTTCATCGCATAATAGGCTGCCATACTTGGCCCTTTATCATCTGAAGAACCACGCGCGAATAGTTTCCCGTCTTTGACAACTGGATCGTAAGGGTCTGTTTCCCAATCATCTCCTGCAGGGACAACATCCATATGACCAAAAATACCTAATGTTTCATCGCCTTCGCCAAATTCAATATGTCCTGCATAATTATCCACATTTTTAACAGTGAAACCATCACGTTCACCATAAGAAAGCATATGATTTAATGCATCGCGTGGTCCAGGACCAAACGGCGCATCTTCTGTTATTTTGTCATCTTCTCGTTCACTTTTTACCTTTATTAATTCTTTTAAGTCATTTAAAAAGTCGTCTTTTCTTGCATCGACTTCTTTTTGCCAATCAATTGCCATAAATCATTCCCCCTTGAAATTTAAAACTCCCTTTTATAATACCATTTATTTCCTTGATAAAAAAGTTTTCCAACGCGACTCGGACTATTTACATCATTTTCATTCGTTACAGCAAAGAGTTATAATAAAAGATGTAGGAATAAATTTAAGGAGCTGTTTTTATGCAACGTTTAGCCGAACAAAGTTTGTCCATTATTCAAAAACGTCCGCAAAATTCCCATAAGGGCACCTTTGGCCGCACTGTTTTGGTTGGAGGTAATGCCCAATTTGGCGGTGCGATTATGATGAGTGCCGAAGCTTGTGTAAATGCAGGTAGCGGGCTAACCACAGTGATAACTGATTCTCACAATCATGCCGCTTTACATGCTCGCATGCCTGAAGCCATGACTGTGGACTGGGATGACAAAGAACTGTGTGATTCAGTCCTAGATTCTGCAGATGTTATATTGATCGGCCCTGGTTTAGGAGAAGATGAAAAAAGTCAAAGCTTACTAACTTACATTTTTCAAAAACAAACAG
Organism: Tetragenococcus sp.; assembly: GCA_030462125.1. Lineage (GTDB taxonomy): Bacteria > Bacillota > Bacilli > Lactobacillales > Enterococcaceae > Tetragenococcus. The sequence goes on along the minus strand of JAKDZT010000004.1, from coordinate 28,914 downwards.
AAGATCAACTATTGATAATTGATGGTTCCGCTATTACATTATTTGCCAAGGGAGATGAACAGCTTCCTCACCCTAGCCAAACAATTTTTACGCCCCATCAAATGGAGTGGCAACGGTTAAGTGGTATAAAAATTGAAGATCAAACAGAGGAAATGAACCAAGCCTTACAAGAAAAATTACAAGCGACTATTGTTTTAAAAAGTCATCGTACAGAAATTTATAGTAAGCAAGGTCGTTTTCAAAATCCATTAGGGAATCCTGGCATGGCCACAGGGGGCACCGGAGATACGCTAGCTGGCATTATAGCAGGATTTTTAGCCCAATTTTCTAATTCGGTCGACACAATTAATGCTGCCGTTTATTTGCATAGTTACATTGCCGATCGTATCGCTCAAGAGAATTACATTGTGTTACCTACAAAAATTAGCCAAGCATTACCTTATTGGATGAAACAATTTGAGCAATAATCATTTTATAATGTTGCCATATTATTTTCCTGTGCAGGCAGCTTTATGTTTACTAGGATAGCTCCAACAGTACATTTAAAATAAGGAATATTTGAGAAAAAGAAGGGAGCTCGACTATACTCCCCCTCATTTATGAAAAAAGCCTTGGATTTTAAAATCCAAGGCTTTTTTGTTCTATTTATTAACCATTTTTGCGCAATGATTCTACATCACGAGCGATAACTAATTCTTCATCTGTTGGAACTAAAAGTACTTTGACCTTAGAATCGTCAGTTGAAATGACTTTTTCTTCGCCACGTACGTCATTTTTTTCTGGGTCAACTTCACAGCCGAACCAAGTCATACCGTTAATCACGTTCGCACGAGTATTTGCATCGTTTTCTCCGATACCCGCAGTAAATACAATGGCGTCAACACCATTCATAGTTGTTACATAACTACCAATGTATTTACGGATACGATCAGCAAAAATATCTAGCGCGATTTTAACATCTTCATTATCCATATTATCTTCTAAATCACGCATATCACTTGAGATACCTGTTAAACCAAGTAAACCTGATTTTTTATTTAAAATGTCTAACATTTCATCAATACCGATATTTAGTTTGTTCATCAAATATTGCAATACAGCTGGATCGACATCGCCGGAGCGCGTTCCCATAGTTACACCAGCCAATGGCGTAAAGCCCATGGAAGTGTCCACGGATTTGCCGTTTTCAACAGCGGTAATTGAAGCGCCATTACCTAAATGACAAGTAATAAGTTTCAAATCTTTTAGCGGACGATCTAACATCTTAGCTGCACGTTCAGCTACGTAACGATGACTGGTTCCGTGAGCACCATATTTACGAACGCCATATTCTTCCTTATATTCTTTAGGAATGCTGTAACGAGCGTTAGACTCTGGCATGTTTGCATGAAAAGCTGTATCAAAAACAGCTACGTTAATAACATTAGGTAGTAATTCTCTAAAAGCATTGATACCCATTAAGTTGGCTGGGTTATGCAATGGCGCAAAATCAGCTAACTTTTCGATTTTTTCCAAAACGTCTTCATCGATAACAACGGATTGGTCGAAGTATTCTCCGCCTTGAACGACCCGATGGCCAACGCCTGTGATTTCATCATAAGAACCTAAAATGTTTAATTCAATCAATTTATCCAATAACATTTTGACTGCAACTTCATGATCTTTAATATCTAAAGTTTCTTCATATTTTTGATCATTTCCATATTTGATTGTAAAGATCGAATCATTTAAACCGATTCTTTCTACAACACCTTTAGCCACTACTTCTTCTGCTGGCATTTCATATAATTGCCATTTTAAACTTGAACTTCCTGCATTAATTGCGATTGTTTTTGCCATTTTTTCTCCTCATTCCCCTTATTTAAAATTTATTCTTATAATAAGCTTTTCCTAAACTGTCAGGTTAGCCGATTTCCATTCCTTAAATTCATTAAAGAAAGCGGACACTTGCTTAGGTTCCTTCAACGATGCCACTTTTGCTAATAGTACTTCAGGCGCTTGTTGCGCCTTTTCGCCTTTTTGTTGCAAAATTAAAATACTTTTACTGGCGGCTTTATTTTTAAACATTTCTTCTGGCAATTGCACGATACCTTGCAGATAAACTTTATCCGTTAACCATTTTTTTAAATACTCACTTTGTTCTGTTTCCAAAAAGTTTGTCGGTACTAAGAACAAGCCAAAACCATTTTCTTTAACGTATTTCATACTTTGTTCAATCAACAAATGATGAGCATAGCTGTGTGTCCCCTCTGCTGCTGTAACAAATTTCTGCGCATTTTCATCCATTGGATAATAACCTACAGGTAAATCACTTAAGACAGCATCAGTAGGATCCATCAATAAATCAGTCGTTGCGTCTTGATGAAATAACGTTGTGTCAGTGGGGATCCATTGGCTATCACTAGCAGCAACAGCTAACATCGTCTCATCATTATCTACGCCATAAGCTTGTAACTGATATCCTGCTATTTCAAGGTTTGTTAGCACGGTGAAAAGTAAGTTTCCCATGCCACTAGACAAATCAGCAATGGTCTTTAATGAATCTTTTTCTGGGTATAATTGTTCTAACAAGAAGACAAACAAAAAACCGATACTATCAGGAGTCAGCTGGTGATTAGGCTGTAGCGGCTCCGTCTGCATTCCTTTTAAAAGCAATAACTGTGAAAGTTTGCGGCGTTCTTCTTTTTCTAAAGGGATTCCTTGAAGTTTTTGATAAATCCGCGTAATTTCATCGACGGTTGATTGCTTAGGAACGTCGTTAACGATGCGAACTTGATAATGATCGTTAATATTCTCTATATTTTCTATGTAAGCATCTAAATAAGAGGTTTCCAATGCATTTTGTAACAACTGAATCGCTTCAAGATGCAAGTGAAAACTTGCTTCAACATTTTCTGCAGACACGGTCTCCCTCACTTTCTGTGTTTGATTATAACAACAAACTTACCTGTTCAATTTTATCTGATTTAAACTAAATAATCAACTAACACCCTTTAGACCTTTTATTTTCTTGTATACTATGAACTTAAAAATAGAACAGCGACACTATTTTGAGTAGGTCGCTGTGCTGTGGTGTATCATTATTTGTTCTTTTCTGTACTTTTCTAAGGGTCTGTCTCAACTATTTCTTCTTTAAAGTCTCTTTCTTGTTCACCTACACTGACGGTTAGCATTAATTGCTCTTTTTCTTTTTCATAGGTTAGTTTGCCACGATTATAAATCGCTTCTCCTTTTTCCGGCCGTTTATTTTCTGGCAAAACTTGATAGCCTGTCAAAAATAACTCCTTCATAATCTGGATCTCATAATATTCACGAGTGCGTTGTGTAAACTGCGCTTGTATACGATAATTTTCTGTTAAAAATAGTAACAAAATACTCATAATAACTACCGTAAAAACCGCTGTTAACAACACCCCTCCTTTATATCTTTTCGATCGTCCACTTCCCATTTCTTTGTTCTCCATTCAAAAAAGTTACAGTAAATAATATATACTGCTTACTTTTACGAAATTGTAATTTTTTTACCTCAGTTAAGATAGGTTCATAACCATTCTTCTCCCGTATGGCGATCTCATTCCGGTTTGTATTTAACTCAATTTTGCATTCATATTCCTTATTTGTCGTAGGATTTACTTTGTTATAATAAATCTTACTATTAACTACTCGAGAAAACGTCCCTTCAGCTAACTTATTTTCAAATTGAATCAAGAAAACGTGCCATTCTTGGGCATTTCTTCCATAAACAGCTTGTTGTACTTGTTTGCCTTGTTGCAAGACTCCTAGCGTTCCTAGCAAAAATAAGCTCAATACTAAGAGTGCAATCGCACATTCCATTAGCGTAAATCCTTTATTTTTCACGTATAACCGCCCAATCCTGTTGCTGCGAAGAAATCTTGGCCTGTGCCATGGGACTTGCTTGATAAGTAATTGAAAAGTTTCCATCTCTAGTGATTTGATAACTTCCTGTTTTCATTTGATACTGCCTACGTTCTCTCGTTTCTTCATAGAGGACACGTAACATCTGTAGTTCCTCTTGGCTTTTTTTCGTCTCTTTTAAGGCATGAACCTGACTTGTTTGGAAAAGAAAAACTGTCGTTGTTAAAATAGCTAACGCAATAATACATTCCAACAAAATAAAACCACTAGTGAATGGTTGTAATCTTTTTTTCATAATGCCCCCTTGCAAACAAAAAACTATAGGTGATCTTTTGGTTGTTTTTGTCCCAATAAAAATGAAGTTTTTTTAAACTACTATTATTACCAGAACCTGGTTTAAAATAAAGGGTTTTAATTCTGCTTGCTCTTAAATCTTTTGGCATATCAAGTTTTTCTATCGTATCGGTATAAAAATAATATTCGGTTGTCGTATCTCTTTGAATCATTTTTGTCCTTTGATTGGAAGTAATAGCCGCTTGTTGGGTCGCCAACATATTTTTTTCAAAACGATCTAAAAAATGAACCACCTCTAATGTTTCTTTAGTATTCTGAACAACAATAGAAGGTAGGGCAATAAATGACGTGACAACCAATAAGACTAATAGCGTTTCAAGCAAGGTAAACCCTCGATAAGATTTCATAATAGGTCGCCTCATTCTCGCTGCTAGTTGTATTTTTTATAGATTTTATATTGCTCCGAGGTTACTAGTTTTTTTAATGCGCTATCCGTGATTTTTTTATCATGATTGATCTCATAAATTTCAATTTGAGACTCAACAACTTTCACAATAGCTTTATCTCCTTGTGCTGAAACTGTATCTTTTTGTTTTGACAAATTTGGGACAAACAATAAGACTAAAATACTGATTACTAATAAAACAATCATCATTTCAATTAGCGTGAACGCTTTCTTTGCTTTTGCTTTCATTTTGACAAAACCATTGTGTATCCATTCATTTAAATGAAGCCCTTGTGGCCACTCTTTTATCACTCCATGATCCCTCCTATGTTCTCATACATGGGTAAAAACATCGCAATATAAATTGCCATAATCAAAACGGCAACAAATAAAAATACAAGTGGCTGCACCCAGCGAATCCAGCCTTCGACTTTTTCAACGATTCTTTTGGTTAATAATTGACTGTATAACAGTAATTCCTCTCCCAGTTTCCCTTTCACTTCCCCTTGTAAAATAATGAGGGAAAACTCTGGCAACAAAAACGTGTAGTGTTCTAATTCTGCAGCTAACGATTTCCCCTGGGATAATGCGTCGTTTAATTCTTTAGCTAAACTAGCCACTAACGATTGGGGATTCACCGTTTCCATAAAGGCTAGAATTTGTCTAGCTTCCAACCCTCGTTTAAACATTTTTCCCCACTCCAAAGCAAAATAGCTTGTCTGATACATTTTGTACAAAAATCCAATCATTGGTAGGTTGGCGGTAAAAACAGCACGTTTAATTACAGACTGTTGCTGGGTATACCATAAACAACCACCCACCAAAAAACCTATGACAAATAACAAACCCACCATAACAAATGGTCCATAAGCAATGAGCGCGACACTCCAATGACTCGTATCAATCATCCCTGATTGCAATAATGAAGGCAAAAGAAAAAAACGCATGGCAAATAATAAAACAAGCACAAATATAAATAACAACATCGGATAGGTGGCTACTTTGCTTAGCTCTTTTTTCTGCTTTCTTAAAATTTGCATAGTGCTTAAAATATTCTTCAGCGTCGTAACCACGTTGCCATGCACATCTGCTAATTGCACCTGTGTCATTTCTTGTAAAGAAAAACCCGCCTGATAGAAACATTCAGCAAAAGTCGCTCCCTCTTTTAGCCCCGTAGTAAAGCATTGTAGGATTTCTGGTGAAAACTGCTGATTACGTTGCATCACGGCTAAACTTTCTTGTAGGGAAAAGCCGTTTTCTAGTAAGCTAACCAACATCTCTAAAAATTGTTCTCGCATGAGGGCCGTGTTTTTACGTTTCTTTTTCAGCATAGATTAACCCTCTTTCTTGGATCTGCGCGTAGGCTTCAGACCACTGCCGTTTCTCTAAATCTCCTGTAAAAAATTGATAGGCTAGTAAAGCACGACTTTCTTCTTGATAGTCTAAAAATAATTGTTGGTAAATGACCCCATTTAAACAATCGTCCAATTCTGTCTGACTGCCCACCAAATCTAGTAATCGATTTCGAGTTTCAGAGACGCCTTTAGCATGTACAGTTGCCAGTACCGTATGGCCGGTTAATGCGGCACGAATGGCTGCTTTTGCTGTTAACTGATCGCGAATTTCGCCAATAATCAATAGATCCGGGCGATGCCGTAACGATAATTTGATTAATTGGTCATATGTTTGTTGGATCTTTTCATTTGTCTGCAATTGTAAAAAATTAGGTTCTTCAATTTCCACCGGGTCTTCGATAGTGATCACTTGTCCTTTGGCATGTTGCGCTAGTTGATACATCAGTGTCGTTTTGCCAGATCCTGTGGGACCACTGAAAAGATATAGCCCCCTTTCTTCTTGGATTTTTTGCTGAATTAATTCTGCATCTGCGGAAAAGAAATACGCCGGTTCTTCCTGTTTTAGATTATACAAAAAGCGGATCACTAAACTTTCATTTCCCTGATAATCACCCACAGTCGATAATCGTAACCTTTGCGTATCATCTTTAAGAAAATAACGAATCGCGCCCAGTTGTGCTTTCCGTTTCTCGCCGACATCCATCTCACCTAAATATTTAAAACGTGAAATCAATTGTTGTGCTTGCTCAAGTAGGATTTCTTTATACTTAGTCATTTGTGAATTTTTCCGAAAGTAAATAATGGCGCCTCCGTTTAATAGATACAGATACATATCCTGCATTTTTTGCCGTCTTCCATAATGAATTAATTCATCAGACAGTTCTTCAATTGTCATTACTTTCCTCCTTTCACTATAAAGTACGCAATTTTTATTGATTTCTTTTTTTAAAATGAGAAAAAAATAAAAAAAGTAAGTTTGAGTCGCTTTTAGCACATAAATTTCAAAAAATAATGGGTTTAATCGCAAATTACCACATAAGATCTGCCAACTTATGTGGTTAACATCAGATAAGCACGTTATTTTGCCAATGTTATGTGCTTAAATTGGCAAAAATTAAAAATAACATTCGTTTTACATGCTTTTAGCACATAAGTTTCAAAAAATAATGAGCTAAATTCTAAATAACCACATAAGAACTACAAACCTATGTGGTTAACACTCGATAAGCACGTTACTTCACCAATGTTATGTGCTTAAGATGCTAAGGCGCAAAAAACCCGCTGAAAAATTCAGCGGGTTTTACCAGTAAGTACTATTCTAATATTTTTTTAGCTAATAGCGAGGTGTATTCCACTCTGCCGACATCTGTGGGATGAACTTGGTCTTCGCGGAACCAATTATTATTTTCATTACTCAAATCATACCAATCGACTAATGTGACACGTTTATACTTATCAGCCATTTCTTTGAATAAAGCATTATTGTCGTTTTGCCAACGTTGTGTTGGCACTCGTACGTTCATTAGATAAACTTTCCGATCACCAATGACCTCCATTAGGTCATCAAATTGGGCCTCATCTGCATAGCCGTTACTTCCAAGAGCTAACACAACATTTTCTTGCAAATCGCCGTCATCTTTTAAGTTTTGCAAAAGTTCAACACTATCGTATAATTGTCGACCAACGTCTGCATCAATGATGGCTTCTGGAAAGACTTCTTGGATGTTCTTCGTTGAACCTAATAGAACAGAATCACCAAAAGCCGTAACGTCAGTATTACGCGCACGTTTGACTTGATTTTCTGTTAAGTCATATTTTTCCATCACATGGTCTGTGTCATTACTATAGGTTTGTAGGATATTGTCCTCGCTAGCGGTATCTTGTGTTTGTTCCTCTGAACCTTCAGTCTGTTCGTCGTCATTTTTGGACTTTTGTGCCGCCTGTTTATTTTCTTGTATCTCTGCTTGAAATTCAGCTTGATTCGCATTGACAGTACCACTAGGTGCAATACTCATGCCAATTGAGGCAATGACGACCACCACAAAACTTGCCGCTCCCACCGCTTTTTGTTTACTAAGTAATGGCTTGGAAAACCAATTTTTGAGCATTTTCCACGTTTTTTTATAATCAAATTTTCTTAGTGGTTCTTCAATAAAACGGTAGGACAATTCACTACATAATAAAATCAAAGCCAATTCAATAAATACATGCATCCAAACGTTATTGGCCACATTTATTTTCGCTTCATAAAGAATCATCACCGGAAATTGATAAAGGTAGATACCATAACTACGCTTACCTAGATAACTAAACACGGGATTTGTTAACCAACGATTTATACTGGCTCCAGGATGCGCCGTAACCGCAACTAAAATAGCTGTGACAATACTAACTAAATAGATACCGCCATAATATGGAAAACTAAATCGATCGTCCATAAAAGCAAACGAAACAATTAGTAGGAACAAAGAGATTAGACCTGCCGTATTCAAAATTTTTTTAGCACTATTTGGGATTTCTTCTTTCAAACGAGTACTAGGCCAAACAAACGCTAGCGCATTCCCAATCAGTATCGAAAAAATACGGGTGTCCGTTCCATAATAAACTCTCGTAGGATCTTCTCCTGGAGTAAAACCGATCGCCATGCCAATCGCTGACAAAAGTGCACCGATGGATAATATATAAAAAATGCGATTTTTGTGTTTAACAAATTTCATCAGAAAAATAAAAAGGAGCGGCCAAATCAAATAATTTTGCCCTTCGACTGCCATTGTCCATAAATGGGTAAAAGGAGACTCATTACCAAAACGGTCAAAATAGGAAAGACCGTGATCGATTTGCCACCAATTATTCACATATAAAAGACTACTGAAAACGGCTCCTCGTAAATTATTTAATAAGTTTCGTTGAAATAGCGTTATGTATGCAGTGGTGATAACCAATACTGTCACTAGAGATGGGTACAGCCTTTTTAAGCGCCGCGTATAAAATTTTAAAATACCAATTTTTTCATTTTCTTGCCATTCCTGTCGCAGTAAATCAGTAATTAAATAGCCAGAAATGACAAAAAGGATAGGCACCCCTAAATAGCCTCCAGGCAAACTAGAAGGCATCAGATGATAAAAGATGACCCCAATAACAGCTAGTGTACGGATCCCATCAATTCCTGTAATATAACGACTATTCTTAATTCTTCTTTTTTCCATGTCTTTTGTACCCTCTTATATTTGTCTCAATCTCTCATCATATCATGTTTTATCTAATCAAAAAAAGCCGGTAAAAGCAATCTGTAGCCTAATTCTTATAAAAAATTAAATCTGCTGTTGCCTTGTTCTAACAAAAGAAAAACGTTATAATTCCTCTTCATAAAAATTCCCCAAAATTTGAACGTTTTCTGCGATACTGACAAAGGCATCGTCATCTGATTCATTCATCCCTTCACGTAATAGAGGCATTTCATAACGCGTCACGATGGTAAACAACACTGTCTCTTTTTCTTTGGTATAAGCGCCTTGGGCATCATTTATAATGGTAATTCCACGACGCAAACGTTTTTGCAGAGATGCCATAACAGCTTCTGGACGCTGAGTAATAATCATGACTTGCATTTTCTTTTGTTTTGTATAGACGGCATCTGTCACTTTTCCACTAACAAATATCGACAACGCGCTATACAAAGCATATTGCCAGCCAAATAATATACCTGCGGCAAACATGATCATTCCATTGAAAATAATGGCAAGTGAGCCCACGTCTCTCCCCGTTTTTCCACGAATATAGATGGTAATAAAGTCTAGCCCACCAGAAGATAATCCATTTTTAAAAGCATAGCCTATCCCTGCGCCAGTTAAAATACCACCAAAAATTGCGCAAATAATGGGATCTGTCGTCAAAACTTCTGTGGGAATGACTTCCATAAGTAGGGAAGTTAGCCCTACAGTAATCCCAGTAAAAATCGTAAAACGACGACTGATTTTTAGCCACCCTAATACAAATAAAGGAAGATTGATTAACAAAAGCGCCCAAGCAATCGATAAATCAACTTGAAAAACTTGCTGAAATAAGGTAGAAACAATTTGCGCAAGTCCTGTAGCCCCACTTGCATAAATATTTCCCGGTTCATAGAAAAAATTTAAAGCCACCGAAGCTAGTAAGGCATAAACAAGTGAAAAAGACAGTCTCGTCAGATAATCCGAATGTACAATTGATTTCCAGAAATTTTTCATTACGTTTCGTCCTTTTTTGTTATTTATTGCATTATAACAAAAAAGTTCGAATAAGGATAAGAATAGCGTATGATTAATCGCTGCCTTTCCTTATTCGATAAGCTTTATTCTTCTGAATCTGTTACATCAATATTTAATTCGTATAATTGCAGCGGTGAAACTGTACTTGGGGCGTTTGTCATAGGATCCATCGCTTTCCCATTTTTAGGAAAAGCAATCACTTCTCGGATGTTTTCTTCACCAGCTACCAGCATTACCAAGCGATCTAAACCTAATGCAATTCCGCCGTGGGGTGGGAATCCATAGTCTAAAGCTTCTAACAAGAAATCGAACTGTTCGTTCATGGTTTCTTGTGAGAATCCTAATGTTCTAAACACTTGCTCTTGCAATTCTCTAGTATGAATCCGTAGGGACCCGCCACCTAATTCATAACCATTCAAGACAATATCGTAAGCTTCGGCATGAACTTTTGCCGGATCTGTCTGCAAGTAAGGGATGTCTGCTTCTTTGGGCATAGTGAAAGGATGATGGGCAGAAACATAACGCCCTTCTTCTTTATCATATTCAAATTGCGGCCAGTCAACAACCCACAAGAAATTAAATTTGGATCGATCAATTAAATCCAACTCTTTGGCCAAACGCGTACGAAGTGCTCCTAATGTTGCAGCAACGACTTCAAAGGAATCCGCGCCAAACATAATCAAATCGCCAACTTCAGCATTTGTTTTAGCAATAATGTCCTCAGATACCTCAGACAAAAATTTCGCAATCGGGCCTTTGAGTCCATCTTCTTCCACTTTTAACCAAGCTAATCCTTTAGCGCCAAATTGACTTGCATATTGGCCCAGATGATCCATATCTTTACGAGAATATTGCGCAGCAGCTCCTTTGGCGTTGATTGCTTTTACGACGCCTCCGTTTTGCAAGGCCATTTGGAATACTTTAAAATCGACATCTTTTACGACCTCTGACAAGTCAACTAACTCCATACCAAAACGAGTATCCGGCTTGTCACTACCAAAACGGTTCATCGCTTCGTCCCAAGTCATTTTAGGAAAAGGTAAAGTGACCTCTACTCCTCGGGTGTCTTTCATAACCTTAGCCAGCATTTGTTCTGTATGTTCTTGAATATCTTCTGGTGTCAAAAAGGAAGCTTCAATGTCAATTTGTGTAAATTCCGGTTGACGGTCTCCACGTAAATCTTCATCTCTAAAACAACGAACAATTTGATAATAACGATCAAAACCCGCATTCATCAATAATTGCTTAAAAATTTGCGGCGATTGTGGTAATGCATAAAAATGACCTGGATGCACGCGCGAAGGGACTAAATAGTCACGCGCACCTTCTGGCGTTGATTTACCTAGAAAAGGCGTTTCAATATCTAAAAACTTCTGATCATCTAAATAATGTCGAACCGTTTGAGTTATTTGGGAGCGTAACATTAAATTTTTCGTCATATTCGGCCGGCGCAAGTCTAGATAACGATATTTTAAACGAATATCATCACCTGCTTTGGTGTCTTCTTCAATTGAAAAAGGAGGCGTTTTGGAGGTGTTTAAAATCGTAATATCATTTGCCATGACCTCAAATTCGCCTGTTTTCATATTAGGGTTAATGGCTTCTTCTTCCCGTTTTCTGACAGTACCTGTAACTTCTAGCACATATTCGCTACGGCAAGTGTCTGCGATCTCCCAAGATTCTTGTGAGATTTCCGGGTTAAACACAACCTGAACAATCCCCTCGCGATCACGCAGATCAATAAAAATCACACCACCCAAATCTCTTCTTTTTTGTACCCAACCTTGCAGGGTAATGGTTTGTTCTAAATCTTTATTAGCAACTAAACCACAGTAAACTGTTCTTTTCCCCATGTCTTTTTCTCCTTTAAATCATTTCATCAAAAATTTGTGTAAAATCATTATAAATGGTTGTTAAGGCCACTTGCTTTTGTTCACCTGTTGCCATCGATTTTACGTTAATCGTACCTGCCTTTAATTCATCTTCACCTAAAGTAAAAACAAGTCTAGCGTCTTTTTTATCAGCTGATTTGAACTGTGCTTTGGCTTTGCGGTTCATAACGTCCCTATCGGCTGAAAAGCCCGCACTTCGAATCGCTTGAGTGACCTTTAAAGCTTCAACATTGGTAGTTTCTCCAATATTAACGACATAGGCGTCTAATTGGTGCAAAGCAGGTAGTTCCACATTTTCGTTGGCAAGTACCAATAACAAGCGCTCCATACCAATAGCAAAACCAAAGCCTGGTGTAGCAGGGCCTCCCAATTCTTCCACCAACTGATCATAACGTCCGCCAGCACATATCGTTGATTGAGCGCCCAACTGAGGGTTATCATTCATAATTTCAAAAATCGTATGCGTATAATAATCCAAACCTCGAACCATGGTAGGCTCAATTTCGTAAGGGACTTCTAAAGCGTCAAGCATCGTCGTTACTTGGGTGAAATGGTCGTAAGCCGCTGTACTTAAGTAATCCAAAATCGAAGGAGCAGTAGCGACAAACTGTTTATCAGCTTTGTCTTTACTATCCAAAATACGCAAAGGATTCTCATGCAAACGCCTTTGCGAATCTTCACTTAATTGTTCTTCATGCGCTGAAAAATGCTCAATGAGCGCTTGCCGATAATTTTCTCTGGTTTCTTGATCTCCTAATGTATTAATAACTAAACGTAGTTGAGAAATCCCTAACTGTTTGAAAAATTCCATTGCCATAACCATTGTTTCGACATCTGTTGCGGGATTATCTGAACCAAAAGCTTCTACTCCGATTTGATGGAATTGACGCAGCCGACCTTTTTGCGGCCGCTCATAACGAAACATCGGTCCCATATAAAAAACTTTGTATGGACTACTATATTCTGGTCCAAATAATTTATGTTCCACATAAGCCCGTACAATAGGCGCCGTGCCTTCAGGGCGTAGCGTGATATGGCGTCCCCCTTTATCATAAAAATCATACATTTCTTTGGAAACAATATCTGTCGTATCGCCTACACTTCTTGAGATCACTTCATAGTGTTCAAAAGAAGGTGTACGAATTTCATAATACTGATAGTCATTGAATAATAAACGTGCTGTGTCTTCAATAAATTGCCATTTTTCGGATTCGCCAGGCAAAATATCATTTGTGCCTTTGGGGCGTTGATAACTCATTGTTTTTCCTCCTATAACTCATACCGACAACAAAAACAAATAAAAAAACACCCTTGTTTTTACAAGGGCGAATTACTCGCGGTACCACCTAATTTTGAAAGTTATGCTTTCCTTTGACGAATAACGCTCGTTTAAGCGGAACGGCTTTGGGCTCGCTCGCCTCTGGAATGTCTTACATCTAGCAGTTACTTAAACTATTTCCAGCCACGATAGTTCTCTCTAAAAAGTTTTTGCTAAATGTCTGTTCCTTCTTAGGCATTTTTGTATTAGCTTTAAGTTACAAGAAAAACCTTGAAAAGTCAAGCTTTATAGCAAGATTATTACTGAAAATTTTCTTTTTTGTTTTCTTGTAATTTGCCTAGAAAAATTTTAAACTGAAATAAAAAGAAGGTGAAACATTTGTATCCTGGTTATTATCGCAAACCGCATTACTATGAAACCGACCAGATGGGCATTGTCCATCACTCCAATTATATCCGCTGGTTTGAAGAAGCCCGTGTCGAGTTATTAGAGTATTTAGGCCTACCCTACCAAGAGATGGAACAAGCGGGCATTATCGTGCCGGTTTTAGAAGTGAGCTGTCAATATAAAGGCATGATTCACTATGGAGAAAAAGTACGAATCGATCCTTTCGTTGCTAAATATAATAGTACGCGTTTAGATTTTTCCTATGAGATAATTAATGAAAAGAACCAAATAGTAACGAGCGGAACAAGTAAACATTGCTTTTTAGAAAAAAACACAAACCGCTTCCTGCGCTTAAAAAAAGTACATCCTGCCTTTCACCAAATTTTTGAAAACTATGTAAAAAATAACCCACGGCATTCTTAATATTTATAACGAATGATAAAAAAGTTAGCGTTTTCTTAAAATTAAAGCGTTTTTATTGCTTTCATCTTCCTTTTTCGTATAATCTTGGGTATACAAAAGGAGGGAAGTGTATGTATGTCGTAAAAGTCTTTCATGGCTATATCTCAAAAAATGGCTACCGAACAAGAGATAAGACGCCTACAAACTTATTAGTATTTCCTACTAAAAAAGAATCAGAAAACTTTGCTGATAAAATCGGTGGACGGGTTAAAAAGTTAGAAGAAATCACTAAGACCTGAGCTTTTCTTTTAAAGGGAAAGCTCAGGCCTTTCGTATTTTAGAAATGTTTCACAAACTCGAAACATATAAAACTGAACCCTTTATGTTATAATAGTAATTGGTGTTGCCCAAATGGAAAATAGGAAAAATAATTTTTTAAAAGATCTGTTACATTTACATAAGCCTACATTTAACGTAATACAGCTTTTAGGAACCATCACTTGTATGGTTATTGTCTTGTTTATTGGCTATTTTGCTCACAATATGTCCATTGCTAGCTTTGGTTTTTTTGGAGTTTTCACTCTTATGTATTACGACAATATCCCCTTAAAAAATTTGGTGATACGTTTTACATTCGTTGTCCTTTTCATCTTAACGAGCTTTCTTATTGGCGCCTTAACTTCTTTTGCAAGTTGGGTGGCGCCTATCACAGTTGTCCTGATTGCCTTTTTCGGACGCATTCTTTTTCGCCTTTATGATATCAAAAAGCCAGGCGTCTTTTTTGCTGTTTTAGTTTCAGCCATGGGCGCAAGTCTAGATGTTCCTTTAAAACAAGTTCCTGTACTAGCTAGTTACTATTTATTAGGAGCTTTTCTGGCCATCATTATGGCGGTAATTGTCCATTTTATTGACAAGGAACCTACTGAAACAGTAGAAGAAAAACCTTTCTTACAACGTGTCTATGAAGATCCTGGCGTTTTTATAGATGGAATTTTTTATGGTGCAACCTTATTTTTAGCGGTTTACTTAAGTGCAGGTTTACAATTACGTAATCCTTATTGGATGGTGGTATCTTGTGCTGCCATCTTACAAGGGGATAATTTAAGGGCAATTATGCAGCGTAATGTTCAACGTATCGCGGGAACAATCATCGGTATTGGCATTGCTGCTTTATTGTTAAATGCTTCTTTAACTACAGTAGAAACGATCTTTTTAATCATTGCCCTTTTTACGATTTCTCAAATCTCTGTCCGTAGTAACTATGCGTTATCTGCTTTTTTTACCACGCCAATGGCCTTACTACTATCCAGCTTAATTAAAGATCAAAGTGTACCTACTTTATTGCAATATCGATTTATTGGTATCGCATTAGGGTCTTTGTTAGGCGCTTTGTCTGCTTTATTAATTACTACTGGGCTCAAATTTTATAATAAATCATTTGATCTACATGAAAGTTTTGATAAGGATCCTGATTAAAAATGAACAGCCTTTAATTGCTGCTTACCGATAGTGATAAGCAGCAATTTTGTATAATAAAAAAGCCCGCTCCCATGAGCAGACTTTATTAAGTATTATCATTATTAATTATTTTTTAACGCAGACTTTGCTTGTTCTGTTAGTGCAGTAAAGCCACTTTCATCATTAACTGCAATATCAGCTAACATTTTACGGTTCACTTCGATACCCGCTACTTTTAAGCCATGCATCAATTTCGAATAGCTAATGTTATTCATACGTGCTGCCGCATTGATACGTGCGATCCATAATTTACGAAAATCACGTTTTTTCTGACGACGATCGCGATAAGCATAGTTGTATGAGTTCATTACTTGTTCTTTTGCTTTTTTAAATAAAGTATGTTTTGCTCCGTAATAGCCTTTCGCTAATTTAAGCGTTCTTTTCCGACGTCTACGAGTTACTGGTCCACCTTTAACACGTGCCATGTTTAATTCCTCCTAAGTAGTTCTTCATTTGAATAGGTATGCAATACTTGCACAAATCGTTATTTCATTTTTGTTACTTGTTGACTGATGCGCTTCATGTCATCAGATGAAACCATTGCTGGTTTACGCAATTGACGACGTTGTTTTTTGGTTTTACCGTGGAAACGGTGACTTGTAAACGCACGATGTCTTTTCAACCCGCCATTAGCAGTACGTTTTACGCGCTTGGCTAATCCGCGGTGTGTCTTTTGTTTTGGCATAACTAATTTTCCTCCTCAAAATCTGTATAAGCTAACTGCTGAAAATGTTTCAGCAGTTACTTTTTACTTTTCTTTTTTAGGTGCAAGCATCAAGGACATACTGCGACCATCCATCTTCGCTTTTTGCTCAACGGTTGCCACATCTTCTGTTTCTTGAGCTAAACGATTCAAGACTTCCTGACCAATTTCTTTATGGGTAATGGCACGGCCCTTAAAACGAATAGAAGCTTTCACTTTATCGCCTTTTTCAAGGAATTTACGTGCATTACGTAGTTTCGTATTGAAATCATTCTCGTCGATCGCTGGACTTAAGCGTATTTCTTTTACATTGATCACTTTTTGTTTTTTACGAGCTTCACGTTCTTTTTTCTGTTGTTCAAAACGATACTTTCCGTAGTCCATGATTCGCGCAACGGGTGGCTTTGCTTTCGGTGCTACCAAAACTACATCTAAGTTTGCTTGTTCAGCTATCTTCAACGCTTCTGCTTTTGTTTTGACGCCAAGTTGATCTCCATTTTGATCGATCAAACGCAACTCACGTGCACGAATGCCGTCGTTAACCATCATATCTTTTGCTATGGTCATTCACCTCCAAGTTTTTTGCGAGAAAGAAAGTTTATTTAAAATTCTCCATAAAAAAACGAGTTCTTCTATAAGAACCCGCACGTATTCCCCACTAAGACATACCATTCTCTTAGTGCAAAATCCTATTCTGCCCAGTCACTTTAGTCACTAAGGCGAGAAGCGGGTGCTTCTACTTCCATTTCTCAACTTTTATATCATATCATGTTTATCCATATACGTCAAATATTTTCCTTTTAAAAAGACAAAAACCCCAAGATTTCTCCGGGGCCTTTGTCTTTATTCGTTTATTCTGCAGCTAATGCTGCTTTATTGATATAACTATAAGGTTGGTTAAAATGCGGTAAGAAGAAGATATCAAGCATTCCTAATTCATCAATGGTTACTTGACGTTCGATCGCTAGGGAGAACATATGAATAGCCATCGAGATATCTGATGTCGTTGAAGACATTTGAGCGCCCACAATGCGACGGAAGCTTGCTTCATAAACAATTCGCAATTTTACATCGTCGTTTTCTTTCATAAATTCTGGTTTTTGCGTATCTTCAATATCTGTATATTTCACGTCTAAATTAAATTTAGCAGCAGACTCAACAGAATAACCTGTTGATACCATGTGGTGACCAAAGATTGAAATCCCGTTTGAACCTTGAACTCCAGGCGATTCAATTGGGTTGCCTGCAATATTTTCACCAGCGACAATCCCTGTGCGTAGCGCGTTCGACGCCAAAGCAATATAAGTGGTTCCTTGTAACGCATTTGAATAAACTGTTGCGCAATCACCCACTGCATAAACATCTGGATCACTCGTTTGTTGGTGACGGTCTACTAGATAAGCGCCGTTAGCAAACAATTCTAAATGATCTTTAGCCAATTGATTATTTGGTGAAAAGCCGATCGCATTAATGACTAAATCAACATCATAGTCCCCTTTTTCAGTGACAATTTGTTCGACCTTGTCTGAACCTTTATATTCTTTCACTAATTCACCGTAATGCAATTCAATCCCGTGATCAGCTAAATTTTTGTCCATATCATCAGTAAACCAAGGATCATAATAACTTGGTAAGCAACGATCTAATGCGTCAAATAACAACACGTTTTTACCACGTCGTTTGGCAGCTTCTGCCATTTCTACCCCAATGTATCCTGCGCCAATAACTGCGATATTTTTCACTTCTTCATGTTCAAACATTTGATCAATGTTTAGACCTTCTTCATAATATTTCATAAAGGTAATGTTCTTTAATTCACGACCAGGGACCTTAGGAGAGATGGGGTTAGAACCTGTAGCTAACACAAGTTTGTCATAGCTTTCGGCTACTTCTTCTCCTTGTAGTGTATGAGCGTGAACAATTTTTTCTGCAAAGTCAATATTATCAACGGTCGTTTGTGTGCGTACCTTAGCGCCTTTTGCTTCAAAATCTTCACGGTTGGTATAAAATAAACCTTCTACACTATCAATTTGGTGCCCTACCCATAAAGCAGTTCCACAACTTAAGTAGCTAAAATTTTCATTACGTTCAATCATTACAACTTCTTGTTCTGAGTTATCTAAGATGGCATTTGCTGCCGCTAAACCAGCATGGTTCGTTCCTATAATTACTGTCTTGGTCATCTGTTTTTCCTCCCTTATTTTACAAACATACTATACCAAGTTTGTGAATATAAGAACTATCAATAATTTTTGCACAACCAAAAGTTTTGCAAGAAACTTCACATAAAAAACGCTATAAAAGGTTTTCATATACGAGGAAGACAGTGTAAAAAAATCTATTTGTGAAAAAAATCCTTTTTGCAGAACTTTCTTCACAAACAAATTGTATTAGTCACGAATCTCTGCTAATTTCTCATCAATCATTGCGAGCACTTGTTGCGCCGCTTGCGGGCTTTCAACAAAATTTAAACGGTCCCCGTCGATTTGGATTTTAGGGCTGTGTTCATATTTTTCATACCAAGTGTCATAACGTTTATTTAATTCTTTGTAATAATCATACAAGCTAGGATCATAGTCTAATTGTTCATACGGCCTGCCCCGTTTTTGGATACGTTCAAGCATAGTAGCAAACGAAACTTTAATGTGGACTAACAAATCCGGGTGCTTTTTGTGAGCAGCATAAGGTAATTCTTCCATCATGTTGTTTAATAATTCATCATATACCCGCACTTCAACATCACTAGCCCTACCCAGGTCTGCATTTAAATGGAATAAAAGAGAATCCTCATAAATCGAACGATCCAGCACGTTATTTCCTTCTTGCATTGCTCTTTTAATATTGGCAAAACGCTTGTTTAAAAAATAGATTTGTAATAAAAAAGCATATTGTTCTGGATCCTGATAAAATAAAGGCAACACTTCATTTTCCTCTACTGATTCATAAAAAGCTTGGCTACCTAAATGATTGGCTAATAATGCAGTTAAACTGGATTTTCCTGCGCCGATCGTACCTGCTAACACAATCACACTCATAACATCCCTTCTAATTTCACTAAATATTGTATTTTGTCTTCAACTTAAACACTTTAACCCGCCATATCTAGTAACGTCAAGTAGGATATTTTTTCTTATTTATCGGTCAAAAACCTTAAGATTTCACTTTTTTTCTTATAAAATGTTTTGAATACTTAACGAGTAAGCATTAATTTAGTAGAATATTTAAAGGATAAAAAAATGAAAATAGAAAGAGGCTCAACATGTTAGTTCAGGGAAATGGTCATTCAAATGGAAAAATAATTTTAATTGGTGAGCATTCCGTTGTCTATGGAGAACCAGCAATTGCTTTCCCTTTTAGCGGCACACAAGTAAATGCCACTGTACAACAAGCAGAAAAAAATTTTTTAGCATCGTGTTATTATGTAGGTTACCTGGAAGGCGCGCCTGAGCAGTTACAAAGCGTCACACAGCTTGCCTATAAATTACAAACCGAATTACATACGCCCCATTTTCAATTAGATATCAACAGTACAGTTCCAGCGGCAAGAGGCATGGGTTCAAGCGCTGCGGTTGCAGTCGCTGTTACGCGGGCTTTTTTTGCTTGGAGTGAGCAAGAGCTCAATCAAAAAACACTGCTATTTTTTGTTGATTTTGCAGAAAATATTGCTCATGGAAACCCTAGTGGTATCGATGCTGCGGCTGCAAGTGGAAATGAACCTATTTTTTTTGAAAGAAAACAACAAGTCACAACTTTTCCAATGAATATGAATGCTCATCTACTTGTCGCTGACACTGGTATGCTTGGTCAAACTAGAGAAGCTGTACAATCGGTATCCGAACGGTTACAGGCTTTTCATAATAAAACTTTTTCGGCAATCCAAGAGTTAGGCGTCTTAACCGATCAAGCCAAAGAAGCGATTATTGCCAACCAACCTGAAGTTTTAGGAGAAATAATGAACCAAGCGCAAGACCATTTAAGATCTTTAACCGTTAGCAATCAACGATTAGATGATTTCATCCACTTTTCTTTAGAAAACGGCGCATTAGGCGCAAAATTAACAGGTGGCGGTCGCGGCGGTTGTTTTTTGGCATTAACTAAAACCAAAGAACAAGCGGAGTTACTCGCCCAACGTTTACAAAAACGCGGCATAAAAAAAAGTTGGATACAAGGATTAGGAGTTTACCAATATGCATAATGGAAAAGCCCGCGCATTTACCAACATCGCCTTAATTAAATATTGGGGCAAAAAAGACCAACAGTTAATTTTACCCATGAATAGTAGTTTATCTTTAACCCTAGATGCTTTCTATACAGAAACAAGCGTCTCTTTTTCTAAAGATTACACACAAGACTTATTCTATTTAGATGGGGAATTACAAGATGAAAAAGCGACGCAAAAAGTTAGTCGTTTTTTACAATTAGCACGCGAGCAAGCAGGAATATTTGAACATGCGCTGGTGTATAGCCAAAACTTCGTCCCCACAGCAGCTGGTTTAGCTTCGTCTGCTAGTGGTTTGGCAGCTTTAGCAGGAGCTTGTAATGACGCTTTAGGGCTTAATCTTTCAACCACAGAATTGTCACGACTAGCACGCAAAGGATCTGGTTCTGCCTGCCGCAGTATATATGGCGGTTTTGTCGAATGGAAAAAAGGACATTCTGATCAATCTTCTTATGCTTTACCTATGGCTTCCAATCACTGGGAAGATGACTTAGCCATGATTTTTATTCTAATCAATGATAAAGCGAAAAAGGTCTCTAGCCGAAACGGGATGCAACAAACCGTAGAAACTTCGCTTTATTATGATGATTGGCTAAAAGCCGCTGATGCAGATATTAAAAAAGCACAAGAAGCTATCGAAAATCACGACTTCCATGCTTTAGGCCAAGTAACGGAGACAAATTGTTTAAAAATGCACGCAACGACTTTGGCTGCTTCTCCGCCTTTTACTTATTGGACACCCGATAGTCTAAAAGCGATGAACAAAGTATACGCCATGCGTGATGCCGGGCAAGACTGCTACTTTACTATGGACGCTGGTCCTAATGTAAAAGTCCTTTGTCAAAAAAAGGACAGTCAAAAAATTTATGAAGAATTACAAAAAGAATTTCCTGAACAACAGCTAGTAATGGCTTACGCTGGCAAGGGAGTCGAATCTTTAGAAACGGAAGTGGCCAAATGATCGAAGTATCTACCCCGGGAAAATTGTATATTGCAGGAGAATACGCTGTGGTCGAGCCAGGACATCCGGCTATCATTGCAGCTGTGGATCAATTTATTAATGTCACCATCGAAAGTGCTACCGAAAATGGTAGTATTCAATCTCAACAATACAGTGATCTACCGATTCGTTGGACAAGAAGAGACGGTGAACTTGTTTTAGACCACCGGGAAAATCCATTCCATTATATTCTAGCTGCTATTCGTTTAACAGAACGTTATGCCAAAGAACAAGGTACCTTGCTGAGCTTTTATCATCTAAAAGTTACTAGTGAACTAGATAATTCCAGCGGCCGCAAATACGGTTTAGGTTCAAGTGGCGCCGTTACAGTAGGCACCGTCAAAGCACTCAACTTATTCTATGATTTACAAATGGATCCAATCATGCAATTCAAAATTGCCGCTTTAGCTCATTTAGCTGTGCAAGGAAATGGCTCTTGTGGGGACATTGCGGCTAGTTGTTTTGGCGGGTGGCTCGCTTTTTCTACTTTTGATCATGAATGGGTAAAGCAAAGACAAAAGAAATGGCCAATAAGTGATCTTTTGCAAAGCGATTGGCCCAAACTTTCGATTCAACCATTACAAGCACCTAAACATATGCGGCTATTGATCGGTTGGACAGGAAGTCCTGCCTCTACCTCAGATTTAGTTGATCAAGTGAATCAATCCAAACAAGATAAAAATGATACGCAAAAAAGTTATGAACAATTTTTATCTAACAGTAAACGCTGTGTCGAAGATATGATTGATGGTTTTATGCAAGATAATGTCGCAAAAATAAAAAAAATGATTATAAAAAATCGTCAATTATTACAAAATCTCGCACAAGCAACCCATGTCGTCATCGAGACACCTGCGTTAAAGCAACTATGTGATCTAGCGCAAGCTTGTGGCGGGGCAGCGAAATCTTCTGGTGCTGGAGGAGGAGATTGTGGCATTGTTATTGCTGATCAAAAAACCGGAATTTTGCCTTTAATGAGTAAATGGGAAAAGGCAGATATTATCCCTTTACCTTTGCATGTTTACCATTATCGAGGAGGCCCTAAATGAATCGAAAAGATGAACATGTTTCACTAGCCAAAGCATTTCATAAACCACATGCCAATGATTTTGATGAAGTCAGAATTGTCCATCAATCATTTACTTCCAACCGTTTTAGTGACGTATCGATTGCTACTGAATTATTTCATCATTCATTTTCTAGTCCTTTTTTTATTAATGCGATGACTGGTGGAAGCCAGTGGACAAAAAAAATTAACCAAAAGTTAGCTATCATTGCTAGAGAGACCGGTTTAATGATGGCCACCGGTTCAGTTTCTACTGCACTAAAAGCGCCTGAAACAAAAGACTCTTTTACAATCGTCAGAAAAGAATTTCCAGATGGATTCTTACTAGCCAATGTGGGAGCAGGCACTTCTTTAGAAAATACGCAGAAAGCAGTAGACCTTTTTCAAGCAGACGCCCTGCAAATCCATTTAAATACACCACAAGAATTGGTCATGCCTGAAGGAGATCGCGATTTTACTGATTGGTTGCTTTTATTAGAAAAAATCGCACAATATATTGAAGTTCCTGTGATTGTAAAAGAAGTAGGCTTTGGTATGACACGCGAGACGATCACACAAATATTAGACACAGGGATTAAAACCGTTGATGTCGCTGGTAGTGGCGGAACTAGTTTCACTCAAATTGAAAACGCCCGTCGTAAAAAACGTGAATTTAAATACTTAGACCATTTTGGACAATCGACGGTCGAGTCTCTATTAGAAGCCCATGAAGTTAATCAAGATTTTAACTTAATCGCATCTGGAGGCATCCGCAACGCTTTTGATATTTTCAAATCGCTTTGTTTGGGTGCTAAAATGGTGGGGATTTCCGGAACAATTTTGAATTATCTCCTAACAAATGGAGAGCAAGCCACGATCGACTTAATCGAACAATGGAAAAATGAGTTACAGACCCTTTATACCATGTGTGGCGCTTTAAAAACGGCTGATTTAACAAAAGTCCCATTGATTTTAACAGGAAAACCTAAAAACTGGTGCCAAGCAAGAAATATCGATGAAAAACAATATAGTATGCGTAAAGCTGGAGGAACAAATTAAGTCGCTTTGTTCCTCCAGCTTTATTTTTATACAATTATTTATTGAAAAAAAAGACTAGTATCATACTAGTCTTAATGTCAAGTTTGGATTATTTGAAATCATTCTTATGATTCATTTTTATCTTCTTGGGAAGGATCTTCATTAGAATTTCTATTTTCAGTATCTTCGGCAGGTTCTGGTGTATTATCCGTTGTCGGTACTGAATCACTTTGCGCATTTTCTTCTGCAGAATTAGATTTTACTGTGCGAATTGACGCACGATCAAACTCAAGAAAGATACCTTCACAGTCAAGTGTGACTGTTTTTTTATCATCATCAATTTCCGAAACTACACCATGCAAGCCACCAATTGTTACCACTTGGTTTCCCGGACGCATACTGTCTAGTACTTCTTGACGTTTTCTTTGCTGTTTCTTTTGAGAACGCTGCATAAAATACATTAAAATGATGATAGGCACCAGCATTATAAGTATTTCCATTAATTTTTCACCTCAGCTTTTATCGTTTCACTCTATACTGTATCAGAAGCCAGTATATTTCACTAGTATTTTTCTAGAAAGTTAGAAATTTTTCGCATTTTCTTCATTAAATCCGTATTCTTCAAAAAATTGTTCCCGAAATTCTAGCAGTTGATCATCTCTAATGGCTTGACGAACTTGTTCCATCAAATGCAGTAAGAAATAAAGGTTGTGATAAGTCGTCAAACGAATACCAAAAGTTTCATTACTCTTTAGTAAATGACGTACATAAGCACGTGTGTAATTACGACATGTATAACAATGACATTGTTCATCAATCGGTCTGAAGTCACGCGCGAATTTGGCATTTTTCACCACCAAGCGTCCCTTAGAGGTCATACAAGTTCCATTGCGTGCAATTCTTGTAGGTAACACACAATCAAACATATCGACCCCTCGAATCGAACCGTCAATCAAAGAATCGGCTGCCCCAACGCCCATCAAGTAACGCGGCTTGGTTTCAGGTATCAAAGGCGTCGTATATTCTAACATCTTATTCATTTCAGCTTTGGGTTCTCCCACAGAGAGCCCACCAATCGAATAGCCAGGAAAATCTAAACTAACTAAATCTTTAGCGCTTTGCCTACGTAAATCTTTATGTCCCGCACCTTGAACGATACCAAACAATCCTTGCATTTTCGGATTGGCATGGGCTTTTAGACCTCTTTCTGCCCAACGAGAAGTTCGCTCAATAGATTTTTTTACATAATCGTAGCTTTCATTATAAGGCGGGCATTCATCAAGACTCATCATGATATCAGAGCCTAATTTATTTTGAATATCGATGGCTTTTTCTGGCGACAAAAACATTTTGGAACCATCGATATGGTTACGAAAATGTACGCCAGCTTCTTCAATATTACGCATATCCGCTAAAGAAAACACCTGGAACCCACCAGAATCAGTCAAAATCGGTTGATCCCAATTCATAAATTTATGTAGGCCACCAGCTTCAGCGACAATATCTTCACCCGGACGTAACCACAAATGGTAAGTATTACTTAAAATGACGCCCGCGCCCATTTCTTTTAACTCTTCTGGTGCCATCGTTTTTACGGTAGCAAGTGTCCCTACTGGCATAAACATGGGAGTCGGAAACGTACCATGAGGGGTGATTAATTCACCTAAACGAGCACCGGTATGTTTTTCTTTTTTAATTAAACGATAACTAATGGCGGGTTGTGTCATTACTTCGCCCTACTTTCTTATTTTTCTAGAGGAAACAAAAATCCTCCTAACTTTCCTTAAAAAATACGTACCATTCTTTATCATAAAGGGAAAAATACGATTTTGCAATAACCAATGACGGTAAACCTTCCTAGTTTTGCTTTTTCCTTGCCTTTGTTATACTGTTTATAAATTAAAGATAGGAGCTTATATATGAAATCAAATGCTGAATTACGCGCAGAAGCTAGGGGGATGTTGCAGGGGCGTTGGAAAGAAAGTGTCCTCATGAATTTAGTCCCGATCATTATTTTATTCGTTGTTGTTGCTATCATTATTGTTCCGGTGGCGTTATTTATTGCTCAAAATTTTGAATCTTTACGTGAAATGAGTATGAACTATGTAAACCCTCCAGACGCTAATGGGTCTGCTGGTAATTCGAGTTCGAGTAGTTTTATTTCAGGATTAATTACCGTATTTTTTACCACTGCGATGGGTTGGACCTTCTTAGATATATTACGAGGACAAAAAGAAGTTATTCGACCATTTAAAGATATTTTCCGTACCTTCCGGGCACCTTATGCTTTAGCTGTCCTTGTTATTTATTTACTGACCGCTGTATTTCGCTTTTTATGGGGCTTGTTATTCATTATTCCAGGAATTATTAAATATTATTCTTACTCACAAAGTTACTATATTTATTATGATACCTATAAAAATACAGGAGAAACTCCAGGCTATCTTGATAGCATTACAGCTAGCCGTCATTTAATGAACGGATTTAAAGCGAAGTTGTTTTTCTTGGATTTAAGTTTTATCGGTTGGCACATCCTCAGCCTTCTTACTTTTGGGATTGGCTATCTATGGTTAATGCCTTATATCTACGCCACCAAATCAGCTTTTTATCAAGAACTGCCTAAAGAGTAGTGGGTAAAATCAAAAGGAAGATGTATTTGAAGTGCGAATGAATAATGTAATAAGAGAACACTGTTTGTTCGTACCCTGAACGAACAGTGAAAGACGAAAGTACTATTCATTCAGCAATTAAACAACCTATTTCTCAAGTGCCATCGCTCTTCCCTATAAAAAACCAAATGGCTCTCTTCTATCACTATTGATAAATGAGAGCCATTTGGTCTTATTTTTTATTTAATAAACATTGCGTCACCAAAGCTAAAGAAACGATACCTTTCTTCAACGGCATGTTGATAAGCAGTTAAAATATTATCGCGGCCCGCAAAGGCACTAACCATCATAACAAGAGTTGATTTAGGCAAATGAAAGTTTGTCGAAAAAGCATCAACGATCTTCCATTGATAGCCTGGTGTGATGAAGATATCTGTCCAACCGCTATCTGCTTGGATCTTACCATCAAATTTTGTACCAATCGTTTCTAACGTGCGAATAGAAGTTGTCCCTACCGCAACAATTCTTCCGCCGTTTTCTCTGACTTGGTTCAAACGATCGGCCGAATCTTCAGTTAAACGGTAAAATTCACTGTGCATATCATGATCTTCGATATTTTCTACGCTAACAGGTCGAAAAGTTCCTAAACCAACATGCAGCGTCAAATATACAAGTTCGATTCCTTTTTTTTGAATTTTATTTAGCAATTCTTCGGTAAAGTGCAAACCCGCTGTTGGTGCCGCAGCAGATCCATTTTCTTTGGCATAAACCGTTTGGTAACGTTCTGGATCGTCCAACTTCTTTTTAATATAAGGGGGCAGAGGCATTTCACCTAAAGCTTCCAAATTTTCTAGAAAGATCCCTTCATAACTAAAACGAATCATTCGTCCACCATGTTCGAGCTCTTCTTCTACTACTGCTTTTATACGTCCATCACCAAAGCTAATTTTCGTTCCTACTTTGGCACGTTTCGCTGGTTTAACTAATGTTTCCCAAAGATCGCCTTCCGTATTGTTTAATAATAATACCTCAAGATGACCACCAGTATCTTCTTTTTCTCCATACAAGCGGGCAGGCAGAACTCGTGTATCATTCATAACGAGAGCGTCTCCTGGATGTAATTCGTCGATAATATCATAAAAGTGCTTGTCTTGCATTTTGCCCGTTTTTGAATCTAATACTAATAAACGAGAACTTGCTCTATCTGTTAATGGCGTTTGTGCAATTAACTCTTCGGGCAAGTCAAAATCAAAGTCTTCTGTTGTTAACATTATTTTCACTCTTTTCTAAACAATCTGTTACACATTTTAGCACTTTTTCTCCTGGCTTCAAAGATACCCGCTTTATCGTATATACGAAAGAATGTGTTATAATAAAATTATAAAAACGGTGGATTACGCTACGTATATTATTTTTAAAACGTACAAATTCACTTCTTAGAGGAAAACTTGTACGTAACGTTTCTAGGAGGTAAAAAAAATGAATGCGATAACAATTATTGGTAGTATTAATCTTGATACAAATTTGCGAGTAAAAAAGATTCCTCGACCGGGTGAAACAGTCGCTGCCTTAGAACACTACTCTGCTGGAGGAGGAAAGGGGGCGAATCAAGCCCTTGCAGCGAAACGAGCCGGCTGTCAGACATTTTTCATCGGCGCTGTGGGAAACGATAATGTAGGCAAACAAATGAAGCAGCTATTAACTCTCGAAGAAATCGATTCAAACGGTATTATGACACAAGATAACGCCACAACCGGGCAAGCTTTTATTACCGTAGATGAACACGGGGAAAATACGATTACGATGTACGCTGGAGCGAACGAATCTTTTACGCCTGAAGACGTACGTAAAAATAGCACAATTATTCAGCAAAGTGATGTCATTGTCGCACAATTTGAAAGCCCTATTGATAGTACAATCGAAGCTTTTACTATAGCTCAACAGAATGGTGTCAAAACAATTTTAAACCCCGCTCCTGCTGAAAAAATTCCACAAGAACTTTTCACTAACAGCGATTTAATCGTGCCAAATGAAACAGAAACTGAAGTGATTACGGGTATCTCGGTAAATGACGAGGCTTCTGCTAAAAAGGCAGCAGAAAAATTGCATAATAAAGGCGTTGCAGCTGTCGTGATTACTATGGGATCTAAAGGCGTATTTTATGATTTTGCTGGTAAACAAGGTCTAGTACCAGCAATTACTGTTACTGCAGCTGATACTACCGCTGCCGGTGATACATTTATCGGAACGATGTGTAAGACGTTAAAAAGGGATTTCTCTAATTTAGAAGAAGCCGTAACTTATGGCAATATCGCGTCTTCTTTAACTGTACAAAGATATGGCGCACAACCTTCTATTCCCTACAAAAATGAGATTGATGCCCAAGTAGAACAACAAAATAAGAATTAATTGTACTATTTGTTTTTTATTCAAAGTTTGCATATATACTTACTATATATAAGATATTTCCAAATTATCCTTTTTATCAAGCGTTTCCTCGTTCGTGAATTATTCTTTTTTAACCTTTGTGAGACACAAAATGTTTGTTTTTTTGAGTTTAACTGTTGTATTTTTCTTACTTTTTATGCATACTATATATTATAGC
>JAKDZT010000271.1 GCA_030462125.1 Tetragenococcus sp. | reverse complement strand
ACTAAAAATTAGCTATTGATGTTAGTATAACGATAAGAGATAAAACGTTTTATATTCCGTTTTTTAATAAAAGGGAGAATTCAATTGCTTATTATAACAGCTGATCCCTTTAGAAAACGGAGGAATTACCAAAGAAAATTTTATTGGTGATATAGGGCGAGAAAATGAGGAAGAGATTATTTTCTTTGAAACAGTAGGTATCGCGGCACAAGATTTAATGACAGCTAAATCAATTTTTGGCAAAGCTCAAGCAAACACCTAGTGGTTTATAATGAAGTGAGTTTAGATATAGATACTAAGTTTTAAATAAATAACTTTAAACTGAGCCTCTTCGTTGTTAGAAAAGAAATAATTATAATGTTATGATTTAAAGAAGAATAACGTTAGTCATAACTTTGGGAGGTATAATGAATGAAAATTGTAGTTTTAGACGGATACGCTTTAAATCCTGGGGACATTGATTGGGGACCATTAAAAGAAATTGGCGAATGCGAGATATATGATAGAACGTCATTTACTGATAAAGAAGAAATCTTGGAACGAATCAGTGATGCGCGAATCGTTTTGACTAATAAGACTCCTTTGGATGAAGAAGTTCTTAACAACGCACCTAATTTACAATATATAGGTATCTTAGCGACTGGTTATAATATAATCGATATTGATGCAGCAGCTAAAGCTGGAATTACAGTAACTAACGTTCCGGCATACGGAACAGAAGCTGTAGCTCAGTTCACGTTTGCTTTGTTGTTGGAAATTACAAGTCAAGTCGGCTTACACAACCGTCTAGTACATGAAGGAAAATGGTCGAGCAATCCTGATTTTAGTTTCTTTGCCACTCCACTGACAGAGCTACAAGGAAAAACGCTAGGGCTTGTTGGGTTTGGACGAATTGCACAAAAAGTTGCTGAAATTGGGCATGCATTTGGAATGAAAGTCATTTTTTATAACCATCGACCTAGAAATAGTAAAGCTGAATGGATACAACAAGTTGACCTAAATGAACTATTAAGCCAGTCTGATGTCGTTAGCTTACATGTACCGCAAACTTCTGATACAAAAGGGTTGATCAATAGTTCTTCACTACAAAAAATGAAGAATACTGCTATTTTGATTAATACTGCACGGGGTGGTTTGATCAACGAGCAAGACGTTGCCGAGGCGTTGAATACTGAACAGCTTACTGCTGCAGCAATGGACGTAGCACAAAACGAGCCAATCAATGAAGATAGTCCTTTACTAACAGCTAAGAATTGCTACATTACGCCACACATAGCTTGGGCACCACAGGAAACAAGAAAACGATTATTAGATATTGTGGTTGATAATTTAACAGAATTTCTAGCTGGTCGAAAGCAAAATACAGTAATATAGCTAGAAAGTGGCTTTAATAACTATGCTTTTCAACATTATCAGTATTTGATATAAAATGAAACTTCATTCAGTAGGAACTTTTCGTTTCTGAGTTGAATGAAGTTTCATTTTATCTTATTTTGAGCAAAAGTAAAATTTTTGGAAAAAAAGAAAATAATTTGAAATTGAATTGCAGTCATTCTTATTGTAAAGTAGTCATTAAGTTAAATTTTGATGATTGGAAGTAGAGGAAAAGATGATGAAAGGTAGGGATGCTTTATGTCTTTAGAACGTGTAAAACAATATTTTTCCACACTGGGGATGGAACATCGGGTGAAGATTTTAAATGGTTCTAGCGCTACTGTAGAACAAGCGGCCCAAACATTAGGCTGCTTACCTGAAAAAATCGCCAAAACAATGTCATTTACATTGAATGAAAGTCAAAACATTCTTATTGTGATGGCAGGAGATGCTAGAGTTGATAATAAAAAGTATAAGTCCTTTTTTGGAAAAAGAGCAAAAATGATTCCTAAAGACTCTGTTGAACAAGCCATTGGACATTCACCTGGTGGCGTATGTCCTTTTGCAATAAAGCCCAATGTAGATGTCTATTTAGATGAATCACTGAGAAATTTTGACTGGATCTATCCTGCAGCAGGAGATAGTCAAAGTGCAGTGGAATTAACACCTGATGAGTTAGAAAAATATTCTTCTGCTAAAAATTGGATTGATGTGGCAAAGGGTTGAGAATGACTTGCCATTTCGATTGCAATAGCATTGCATTTCTATTAAAGAAACAAAAACTAAGTAGACAATGAACCTTACTTCATTATCTACTTAGTTATAATAATTCGTCATGTTTGCCGGTGCGAGTAAGAGTAAGGATAAGCTTATTATTGTCAATCTTATAAATAAGTAGCTAATCTTTTTCAATATGCAATTCACGGAAACCTTGCCAATTTCCAGTTAATCCGTGATCTTTGTATTTTCGTATTAGGCGTTCTTTTTCGCCTTTTACAATTAGTATAACGATCTTTTTGATTTTACTAACGTCGTAATGTTTCTTTTTGCAGCGTTTAAAATCTTTTTTGAACAGGGAAGTTTGCTCAACTTTCATTGTTTAAACTTTCCCACCATTCTTCAACGGTGTCAAAGGATTCAAGGTTGCCTGAATTTGCTTCCTGCCTAGCTTGAATATTATCTGGGTTTTCTAAATGAGGTTGGAAAGGTATACTACTTTCTCTTACAGATTGTTTAAGAAAAATG
>JAKDZT010000270.1 GCA_030462125.1 Tetragenococcus sp. | reverse complement strand
AAATCAATACTATCAGAAACGCCCAATTTTATTTTTAAGCTAATTGGGATCATAATTTTTAATAGATCTTTTAAGCAAGTATAATCATCAAAAACATCCATCTGTAAATATTGAGAAACTCCCTTTAAAATAAAGTTTCTTATTTCTTCTGCTAGAAAGATCAGTGTATTATAATTTTCTTTGCTGCAATCAACAAAACGATATAAATCTGTACTAAAAATAGCTACGTAGGTCAAAAATTGAA
Organism: Tetragenococcus sp.; assembly: GCA_030462125.1. Classification (GTDB taxonomy): domain Bacteria; phylum Bacillota; class Bacilli; order Lactobacillales; family Enterococcaceae; genus Tetragenococcus. Next base: position 2,384 of record JAKDZT010000270.1, on the reverse strand, counting down.
TAACCTCTGGCGTAAAGTCAAAACCCTTAAATTTGATTTTTAATTTTTGCAACACTTCCACAACTAGCTCATACTCATCCGTTGCACAGTAGTCAAAATCGATTATTGGTAAAGACAAATGAAGAGTATCTTTTTGTAGCTTACAATTACGAAAATATAATAAATAGATAATAAAACGCTCTGCATTAATATCGGAAAATACAATTCGTGAATGAATGATCGTTTCATAAAACGTCCTACTTATTGCGGATTTTTCTAGCTCATCACAGTCAAATAGTTGGTTATAAGCTTTAATCCCGAAATCATGATTGTTACTTTTATCAAAATACCGATACATGCGAACAGCAAGCATAATCTTTTTGAATAGAGCGCCCTCAATATACATGCCATAATGAGGGCGTATTTTTAAATATAAATCGTATTTTGCAAGCATTTTTTTGACTTCTTGCATCTCATGATTTAAAGAATAGCTAACAGAAATTTCTGCCTGTATATCCTCTTCTTTGACAGGTTTTTCAGAAGACAGAAGCCGACGAATAATATAACGAACGCGACGATCAAACTCGCCTTCACTTAATATTGAAGGGTAAATTTGAAAAAATTGTTTGATTTTGTTTTCAACTTCTTTATTCATTACTTCTAGTTTATAACCTTTAGATGGCTTAGAAGTAATAAATACTTCTTCTGTGCAAAATATTTGTTTTAAAGATAAAACGTCAGACTTAATCGTTCGAGAAGTCACCCCTAATTCTTCTGCTAATTGCATGCTGGTGAAATAACCTTCTTGACGAAAAAGAAGGAGAAATAAAGATTGCAGCCTAGGTTCATCTGCTAAAATACGAAGTTCTTCTGTATTTTCAAAACTCACGATTTTCCCTCCGCGCTATTCTAGATACATTGTTTTCATTTGCTGAACCATTTGTTCGGTTAATTTTAATTCTTTTTTTACGTAGTTTTCAATAGAGCCGTAACGATTATTAATCGTGTCAATCGATTCTTCAATAAATTCTGGTTTGGTATCAATAAAAGAATACAGTTGATTCAACACGACTGGGTCACTTGTCAATTTTTTATAACCTTCCATTTTAATCCGATTTCTTTCAATCCGATTTTTTGCGGTTAGAAGATAATCCTCGACTAAGTCTTCTTTTTTTACACCCAATGTTCCTAAAACAAGCATAGAACCAAAACCTGTTCGATCCTTTCCACCTCTACAATGTTGAACTACAGCAGGGGCATTAGGATCCGCAACGATTTGCAGCATCTTAGAAAAAGCTTCTTGGGATTCTTTTTTAGTCACAAAGGTATGATATTGTGTTAAAACAACATCGCTATGATCGACTAAAGTTCCTTTTTCCTTTTGTTCAATAATTTCATTAATTAAATTTGCATCTTCTTCTTCTTTAGAAGATTGAAATTGCGCGGCTAATTCTGCGGCATGTGCTGATGGATCCATTTGATAAGTGGTTACTTGATCGCTGATCTGCTTATTAGGGTATTTTTGCGTCTCCACATTACTACGGTAGTCAATAATGGTGTGAATGCCCAAAGTTTGTAGATAGGCGATTCCTTTATCCGTTGCATTATGAATATGATCCGAGCGATAAAGTTTTCCCCATTGAACAGTTTTTCCCGAATCAGTCTCGTATCCGCCCATATCTCTAAAATTATTCATACCTTCAATAGGCAAAGTTCGTTCAGCTGTAATATACTGGTCTTCTTCTGTTTTAATCAAAAAGTAAGGACGATGAGAAAGTTCATTTAGCTCAATATCAAAATTTTCTTGTTTTGTTTTTAATAAAAACTTTGATTGCGAATTTTCCATCAAAAATACTTCTACTTCTCGTTCTTTGTTAGTCATAGGTATTTCAAAATGAAAATAATTTTTTCTGGTCCGTTCTACTTTATATCTATTTTTCATATCATTCTCCTAAAACGCCAGTCGCAGTTAAAAGAATTGATAAAATCATAATCGCAAGTATCAATAAAGGCGCATGTTTTCCATTTGTTTTCTTTAAAATTTTGTACACAGCAAAAGTAATCAACAGACTAAACAACCCCGGCATTACTTGATCAAACATCTCTTGAAATTCAATGACATTATCACCCGCAGAAATTTTAGCCACAACATTTACATCTACGACTGACGCAATAAGCGCGCCAACAACCATTAAACCAACAATATTAGCGATATTGGACAGACGTTGCAAGATATTACCACCGGTGCCTTCAATCATTTCCATGCCTTTAGTATATCCCAAATGAATGCCATAATATTTGATGGATACATTCACTACATTATATAGTAAAAACATAACAATAGGACCTAGAATACTACCGTTAAGCGCTAAAGATGCACCAATACTTCCGCAAATAGGTAACCA
>JAKDZT010000049.1 GCA_030462125.1 Tetragenococcus sp. | reverse complement strand
GAGCAACGCACTCGTAACGCGTAGGTCGCAGGTTCAAGTCCTGTTGCTGGCATTTAATCTAAGAGAGAAACGCTGGTAAATGAGCATTTCTCTCTTTTTTTGTGCTAAAAAAGGACCTAATATTTTTTATTATCGGAACAATTTTTAGCTTTTAATGGAAACGAGTAGCTGCCGTAATTTTAAACTTTTTTTGAATGTATGAATAGAAGACTTTCTTTTATAAACAATTACCTCTATAATGAAGAAAGTATTTTTTAGGAAAAGAGAGAGCAGATGAGAAGAAGGAATCTTTTTGGAAACGACAATAAAATCGATTATGCCGTAATTTTACCTGTTTTTTTGTTATGCTTGGTAGGGTTAGCTTCTTTATATGTGGCGTCTTACCATGATCCGACAAATAGTGGTAGCCCTTGGAACGATGTAATTCAGCAATTACTTTGGAACATTGTTGGCGTCATTGCCGTAGTCATTATCATGCATATTAAACCAAGGCAACTCTGGGCGATGACCAAATATATATATGCAGCAGGACTTGTAGTAATGGCTTTACTAGTCGTGTTTTATGACCAAGGGATAGAAAGTGCTACGGGTTCTAAAAACTGGTTTAGTTTGGGTCCTATTACACTACAACCTTCGGAATTAATGAAGATTGCGATGATTTTAATGTTAGCCATGGTAGTTACTAGGCATAATGTTAACAATCAAGACCGTACTTTAAAGACAGATGGCATTTTGATTGGAAAAATGCTAGCGGTTGTGGTACCTGTGTTAATTTTACTTACCTTGCAAGACGATTTTGGTACTACACTGGTCTTTTTAGCAATTTTTGGCGGTGTATTCTTGATGTCTGGTATTTCATGGCGGATCATTTTACCGGTAGTTGCTGTATTTTTGGTGCTTAGTATCGGCACGGTTTCCTTAGTTTTAAGTGATGCTGGACGAGAATTTCTTTCAAATACTGGTTTCTTTTCTGATTACCAATTTGCACGGATTGATTCATGGCTTCATCCATTTCATGATGTACAAGGAAATTCTAGGCAAGTGGCCACTGCTTTAATGGCTATTGGGTCTGGTGGATTATTTGGTAAAGGTTTTAATACCAGTGAAGTGGATGTTTCAGTACGTGAATCTGATATGATTTTTTCTGTTATCGGAGAAAACTTTGGGTTTATTGGCAGCGCGTTTGTGGTCTTATTGTACTTTATTTTGATCTATCATATGATCCGTGTTTGTTTTGATACAAATAATGAATTTTATTCTTACATTGCAACTGGCATTATAATGATGATCTTGTTCCATGTGTTTGAAAATATTGGTGCTAACATCGGGTTATTACCATTGACTGGGATTCCGTTGCCGTTTATAAGTCAAGGTGGTTCTGCACTTATAAGCAATATGATCGGCGTGGGTCTGATTTTATCAATGCGTTATCAAGCTGAAGACGAGACCTGACCTAGTATGATTGGGAGATGAATCAATGGTAAAGTTATATGGTTATCCTCCGTGTAATAGCTGTAAAAAGGCGAAAGAGTGGCTAGAAGAGCAGGGAGAAACCGTTGAATTTATTGATATGGTTAAAGAAGTTCCTTTGCAAGAAACATTAGAAAAATGGGTGAAAGAAAGTGGCTTGCCATTGCGACATTTTTTTAACACCAGTGGGCAAAAATACCGTGCTTTAGGCTTGAAAGATCAAGTAGATGGGTATACACTTGAAAGTGCTTGCCGGGTATTATCAACTGACGGTATGCTAATTAAGCGTCCGATTGTAGTTGATGAAAAAGGACACTTTTTGACGATTGGTTTTAACAAGAATGATTATAAAGGAGTATTTACATCATGGAAAAACAATGTTTAAAGAAAACGGATGATTTGTGGGTACTGCATAACGGGAAAGAATACGTGTTAGGTTTGACAAATAAGGCGCAAGATGATTTAGGAAAAATTTCATTTATTTCAATTCCAAAAGTAGGACAAAGCTTTAAAAAGGGCGAAACATTGATTGAAATTGAAGCAGAAAAGGCGACAAATGAAATTGTTAGTCCTTTGTCTGGTACGGTTTCTTCTGTAAATGAAAAAATTGATGAAAATATAGATGTGTTAAATGATGAAGATGAGCTTAATGCTTGGCTTCTTAGTTTCGACGAGGTGGAAGGAACTGAATTTGAAGCACTCTAATATAATATAAACAAAAAAGGCGCTTGGCAATCACTCGTTGATTTGCCAAGCGCCTTTTTGTTATTACTCTTCTGAATCTTCTTCGCTTTCGCCGATTACTTCTGGTTCAGTTTCTTCGGTTTCTTCTTCTGGTTCTTCCTCTTCTTCTGGTTCATTAACAGCAGCTACTTGTTCTTCCGGATCGGTTACGATGGTATAATCTTTTGCCGCTGGAAGGTCACTGACGTTAATAGAATCACCAATTTCTAGACCAGAAACATCTACTTCGATGTTTTCAGGTAACTTGTCTGGCGTAGCTGCAACGGTAGCACTGTATAATGTTTGGGTAAGTACTCCGCCAGCTTTTACCCCGCTTGATTCTCCGGTAAGTACAATTTCTGCATCCACTTCTTGTTCTTCTGACATGTTTACAGATAGAAATTCAACGTGGATAATGTTTTGAGTAAATGTATCTTCTGAAAAATCTTGGACCAAAGTATTTACTTTTTTGCCCTCAAGATTCATTGTGATAACGGAGTTTAAACCATTTTCTCGTAAAACTCGGCCTAATTCTCGCGCGTTCACAGAAATGGGTGTACTTTCAATTTGGTAACCATTAACTACAGCAGGAACTCTTCCTTCATGCCGTAATTGTTTTCTAATGGAACGCGGGCGTACTGCTCTTTTTTCTACTTCTAAAAAAGTTGCCATAATTTATTGTCCTCCTAAAATGAATGGTAAATATTATTTTCAAGCAAATGTTGGTTACTCGAATACTAAGAGGGTCACACGTGATCGATAAGTTATGAAAAAAGGGATAGCTAAATACACAGCTACCCCTTGGTTAATCTACCAGAACTTTCTCCACCAGGTCATAACACTGTGTGTAGTGAGAAACTTTATTTACTTTACCTCATTACTTTAAAAGAAAAAGTAGAATAAGTCAAATCATTCATTAATAAAGTTTTAAATTCCTAGTAAATAAGAGAAGCGGAGTGCATATTGACGTTGTTTCACAACTAAGGTAGGATATTTCTCAGTAGAAGAAACAAGGAATCCATTGTACCCAGATAAAAGCTAGGATTAGAAAGATCCGAAAGTACTTGATTTTTGAGTCTGTCTTTGTTTGTATTTGAGCTATTTCGAAAGACTTTTTATTATAAAAATACGAAAGAGGGAAAATTGATGGCAAATCATAGGCCTATTATTATTGGAGTAGCAGGGGGTTCTGGTAGCGGAAAAACAAGCGTCAGTCATGCAATTTTAGATCATTTCCCCAACCATTCCATTATGATGCTTGAACATGACTCCTATTATAAAGATCAAAGCGAGCTTCCTTTTAAAGAGCGGTTAAAAACCAACTATGACCATCCGTTTGCTTTTGATACCGACTTATTAATCGATCATTTGCATAAGTTATTACAGTACCAAAGTGTGCCTAAACCGGTTTATGATTACGTTGCTCATACCCGCAGTGAAAAGATTGAAATTCAAGAGCCTAAAGAAGTGATTATTTTAGAAGGTATTCTAATTTTAGCAGATAAGCGCCTGCGTGATTTGATGGATATCAAAGTCTTTGTTGATACAGATGATGATATTCGAATTATCCGCCGAATTAAACGCGATATAGAAGAGAGAGGACGAACACTTGATTCTGTGATTAATCAATACTTAAACGTTGTTAAACCGATGTATCATCAATTCATTGAACCGACTAAACGTTATGCCGATGTAGTTGTCCCTGAAGGTGGGCAAAATCATGTAGCCATTGATTTGATAAATACGAAGATTAGTACAATTTTAGAGAACTAAGGCTAGTGCGTTCTATATTTCTGTGTTAAACTGTTTTTTGTGCGATGAGCCGAGAAAGCCGATCAATGTCGGTTAACTCAAACAGCGGCATAGGAGTATCAACTCACCTGTCGGATTGCAGGATGCTGGGTAAACGTTCTTGTGGAGGAATGTTTCCTACTAGAATAGTACTGTTGAAAGTCTGTTGTTTTTAGCTAAATAGCTGAAAACAACAGACTTTTTGTTGATAGAACTGTTTTTTAATAATAGAAGGTGGAAATAGTTTCACTTTACCAATGGACACTACTCGTAGTGCTGTTACAAAATTAATATTTTGTTAAAAAAATTTAATATTGAAAGACCGAAAACATATGATACTATGTTTTCGAAACAGATGTCGTAATATGTAAAGAATGACTCTTTTGAAACTTACATTGTGTCTGCCTTTTTTAACTAGTTAAACACTTTAAAACTTCACAGATTAGATGGAGAACATGTTAATAATGAAACAATAATTTATTAAAAGAAGAGGAACCCATTTGGAATATACAGCGAATACAGCTAAGCCATCGTTAAATGCGAATGCATTAAAAATTATAGCCGTGACAGCCATGGTTGTTGACCATACGACATTTTGGTTAGTCCCAGGTAGTTCACCTCTCTATGTCATCTTACGTATGTTTGGTAGACTTGCAGCGCCTATTATGTGTTATTTAATTTCGGAAGGATACTTTCACACCTCAAATAAGAAAAAATATTTAAAGAGGCTATTTGTCTGTGCGTTAATTTCTCACTATCCTTATATTCTTTATTTTAATTTGACTTCTTTTCAAGCTACAAGCGTTATTTGGAGCTTATTTGCTGGTTTGTTAGCTTTATCTATTAGCCAATCAAGAGTGATGCCTTTAGGACTGAAAGTCTTTTTTATTTTGATGTGTTGTCTGTTAGCTTGGACTGCTGACTGGAATTATATCGGTGTTTTATGGGTTTTGACCTTTGGAATTTTTAGGAAAAAATTCTCTTTACAGATGATTAGTTTTACTCTGATAGGCATGCTTTTTTATGTTTTGCCCGATTTTTCAATTGTTGATGGTAATTCTATTTTTCGCTTAGGTATCCTGCTGGCAATCCCGTTATTTATCATGTACGATGGTACGCGTGGGAAAAAATCATTTTTAATGAAGTGGGGATTTTACATTGTTTATCCTGTTCATCTCCTGATTCTGTATGTATTAAGATATTTTATTTTTTGAGGAGGGAGTAGAAAATGAAAAGGAGCAAAAAAATCATCTTAGGACTCGTACTGTTAGTTATAGTGCTAGGAAGTGTTAGTTTGTTTACTTTTAATAAATTAATACAACCTGCAACAAATGAAGTCCAAAATTCTACAACTGTTAACAATGGAGAAACGAGTACCAACTCAACGACGAGTAACTCAACAAGTGAGTCTCAAGAAACAACTGAAACATCTGAAGAGCCAGAAGAAAATCCTTATGAAGGGACCTTTGAATTACCTATTAAAAATGCTTCGGGTTATGCACCGATTGATTTAGAAGTAAAGAGTCAAGCAGATTCGGATGCAGAGACAGAGGAGACACTTGAGCCGGGGACAGCATTCCGGATTTTACAAGAAGAGGATGATTGGTGGGAAATTGAGAGCGAGGAAACACAAGGCTGGATAGAACATCAATATGCTTTTATCAACTTACCTGATGTGCTTCCTTCAGCTGCTTATAATAATACCAATACTTATTCATCGCTTTATCGTTCTGTAGGTATTGAAATTCCTGAGGTGACTGATCACTCACTGTATGATAGTAAAGCAGAGAACGAAAGATTAGGGAAAGAAGAATTTATCATTCCTGTTTTATATACAACGGCCAAGAAAATTTATGAGGCACAATCTCAGGCGCTAGAAAATGGCGAAACATTGCTTATTTATGAAACGTATCGACCGCATAACGCCCAAGAAAAAGTATATGATCAGCTAACGGAATTAGCTGAAGAAAATGATACGGTAAAAGCTGGAGCTGATACTGCGCCATGGGAGATGTTTTGGTTTATCAATGATGATGTATCTAATCATCAAAAAGGTTTTGCTATTGATGTTAGTTTAGCTCAGATTGATGAGCAAGAAACCAATTTTTACGGGGATTATTCGGTAGATGTTGTAGAGGATTATACCGAATATGAAATGCCATCGCCTATGCATGAACTTAGCTCTGCTTCGGCTGTTTTTACCCAGCCAGTGACCTCGCTTGATGAAGATGCTTGGAAAGATGCTGAACTTAGACCGGAGATGAATCAAGCAGCCCTTGCTCTGCAAGGATATTTTGTTAACGCAGGCATGACGCCACTTGCTTCTGAATGGTGGCATTTTAATGATCTTGAAGCACGAGAACAGGTAGAAGATAATGAAAGTAATGGGGAATATACTCTTAAAGAAGTAATGAGTACTACGCCTTAAAAAAGTAAAGAATGACGAGGGAGGTGAAAAAACCTCTTTTGTCGTTCTTTTTTTATAGAAAATAAGCAGAGTATACGGTTTAAAAAGTATATTTTTCTTGTATAGTAAGATGAAAAGGAAGTGGTAAAATGCGGTTAGTTATTGACGGAGATGGTTCACCGGTAAAAGAAGAAGTTATTCAACTGGGCGAGAGGTTTCGTCTACCGGTTCTTATTGTAACAAGTATCGATCATTATACGAATAAGGAAGAGCCGGATTTTGTTCGCTTTATTTATGTAGATAAGGGTGCTGAGCGAGCAGATTATGAAATTGTAAAATTAATTGCAGCAAATGATATTTTGATTACTCAAGATTATGGTCTGGCTTCTTTAGCTTTGCCTAAAGGAGCACGCGTGTTTCACCAATCTGGGGAGGAATATAAAAAAGAAACAATTGATATGTTATTAAACCAACGTTATATGAGTGCTCAGATGCGCAAAGCAGGCAAAAAAACCAAAGGACCTAAAGCCTTTACGCAAAAAGATCGCGAACACTTTTTTGCAGTATTAAATGACATTTTGACAAAAGAATGTAATGATTAAAAAGGTATGATAAAAAAATATATTCGTCATCCGTATTTTGTGCTAAAATATGAGAATAAATGAAAAGTGAGACTCGAGTACAGGAGGAAAAGCTTTGAAGATTATTTTATTATATGGAGGACAAAGTGCAGAACACGAGGTGTCGATTCTCTCGGCGTTTTCTGTTCTTAGTGCAGTTTATTATAATTATTACCAGGTACAACTGGTTTATATCACAAAGGATGGACAATGGGTCAAAGGCCCTGTGCTTACTGAAAAGCCAGCTTCAGAAGAAGTGCTCCGCCTTCATTGGCAGGAGGCAGGCGATACGGATCAGTTGATCCAACCTTGTCAAATTAAAGAAGACAATGCCATTGTCTTGCCGATTCTTCATGGGCCTAATGGGGAAGATGGCACGATTCAAGGCTTTCTTGAGACTATTGATATGCCATACGTTGGAGCTGGCGTAATGACCAGCGCAAGTAGTATGGATAAAATTATGACCAAATATATTTTATATGCGGTAGGTATTCCACAAGTCCCTTATGTTCCCGTACTAAAAAATCAATGGAAAGAAAATCCCCAAAAGATTTTTGAACAGTGTGAAGGAACACTCCTTTACCCCATGTTTGTGAAACCAGCCAATATGGGATCCAGCGTTGGGATAACTGAAGCAAATGATCGGGATGAATTACAACAAGCACTGAATACAGCCTACTGTTATGATTCACGAGTTGTGATCGAGCAAGGGATTGAAGCTCGGGAGATCGAAGTAGCGATTTTGGGGAATGAGGACATACGGACCACCTTGCCAGGCGAAATTGTTAAAGATGTGGCCTTTTATGACTATAATACCAAGTATATCAATAACTCGATCAAGTTGCAGATCCCAGCGCAAATTCCAGCAGAAGTTCAAGATAAAGCACGAGAATATGCGAAAATAGCTTATACCACTTTAGGGGGGCGAGGGTTGAGTCGTTGTGATTTCTTTTTAACAAATAAAAACGAACTATTTTTAAATGAGATCAATACGATGCCTGGTTTTACTCAATTTAGCATGTACCCTTCTTTGTGGGAAAAAACAGGCCTTCCTTATGGCGATCTGATTGAAGAGTTAATTCAACTAGGTTTGAATCAATATAAGCAAAAAAAAGGCTTGCAAATTGACGTAGATGAATAAAAGAAAAAACAAGGCATTCAACGATTCGTTTGTAGTGTCTTGTTTTTTATAACTATGTTCATTATAGGCAAGTTATTAAATAAATAGAAAAGCAAAAATGAATGACGCAGTATAATCAAGGAGAAGAATATGGATTTAACGGTTAAAGAAGTTGCAGAAATTTTAGGATGTTCCCAAGATAGTACTCAGAGAATTACGAATGTCGAATTTGACAGTCGGAAAGTAGTCTCTAATAGTCTTTTTGTTCCCTTAAAAGGCAGTCGTGATGGCCATCAGTTTGCCAAAAAAGCTCAAGAAAATGGCGCAGTTGCGACACTTTGGAGTAAAGATATGGCCGAAGTACCAGAAGGGTTGCTCGCTTTTCCGGTAGAAGATACCAAAAAGGCCTTTCAAAAATTAGCGCATTATTATCGGCAAAAAATTGCCCCTAAAGTGGTAGCAATTACTGGAAGCAACGGAAAAACAACGACGAAAGATATGACAGAAGCGGTTTTGGCGCAAAAATACCAAACTTACAAAACACAAGGAAACTATAATAATGAGTTAGGTCTTCCTTATACGATTTTACATATGCCTGAAACAACAGAAATTTTAGTGTTGGAAATGGGAATGGATCATGCAGGTGATCTAACCTTACTTTCAAAAATTAGCGAACCCGACGCAGCAGCGATTACTTTAATTGGAGAAGCCCATATCGAAAGTTTAGGTTCTCGCCAAGGGATTGCTAAGGGGAAAATGGAAATTACCGCTGGTTTAAATGAAGCGGGGATTTTGTTTATTCCTGCTGATGAACCCTTATTGCGACCGCTTGTTTCTACCTTAAAGCAAAAAGTAGTGACTTTTGGAATAACAGAAGGAAAGGCCCAAGCCAATGTATTAAGGACGACAAAGTATAGTACGGAGTTTGCGATTGGTGAACAAAACTTTGTGATCCCGGTGATCGGTAGTTATAATGTCAAAAACGCTTTGGTTGCTTATAATTTTGGTCGTTATTTTGCGTTAAGTAAGGAAGAGATCGCGGCTGGATTAAAAAACTTCCAATTAACCAAGGATCGTACACAATGGAGCAAAGCGGCTAATGGCGCGGACATCTTAAGTGATGTGTATAATGCGAATCCAACAGCGATGGGTCTTGTACTTGATAGTTTTGCTGAATTACCACTAGCAGGCAGAAAAATTGTTGTTTTGGCAGACATGCTTGAGTTAGGGAAAGATTCTAGACAAATGCACTTACAAATGGCACCACACATCACGGATGATTTTGCTGAGGTTTATTTATTTGGTCCAGAAATGAACGCTTTGTATCATTCTTTAAAAGATAGACGGGATCATGTTTATTATTTTGCCCAAGAAAATAAGCAAGAAATGATTGAAACAATTAAAAAAGATATTCAACCGCAAGATGCTTTGCTTTTAAAGGGTAGTAATGGCATGGGGCTGACAGAAGTTATTGAAGCCCTACAAGAAAAGTGAAATTAAAATTTGGAAACTTGCTGAAAGTTTCAAATTATGTTATACTGATAAACGTGCCGAAAGATGAAGTATAAATTGAAATAACTGATAAACAACGCAACCTTTTTACAGGTTAAAAATAGCAAAATTCGTCAGAATAAATTCAAATGAGGCTAAGACAAAAAAAGATTTGGTTTTGTCCTAGCCTTTTCTAATGCCTTCAAGGAGCGGTTTTTCGGTAGAAACGATACTTTTAACTATACAGGGACAAGATTTAAGCTATCGCAGAAAAAAACTGACGCTTCACTAAAAGTGAGAAGAAAAAATGATTTTTCTCATGGTTCTAAAGAGGAGGATGTATTTGAAATTTAAAGAACTAAATTTGTCACAGGTTTTATTAGACGCTGTACAAAAAAGCGGTTTTGAAGAAGCAACACCGATACAAGCAGAAACGATACCACTAGCTATGGAAGGTAAAGATGTGATAGGTCAAGCGCAAACAGGTACCGGTAAAACTGCTGCCTTTGGCTTGCCTATGTTAGATAAGATCGACGCTCAAAAAAAGCAAATCCAAGGCTTAGTCATCGCACCTACACGGGAACTAGCTATTCAAACCCAAGAAGAACTATTTCGTTTAGGTAAAGAGAAAAAGCTTAAGGTACAAGCAGTCTATGGTGGAGCGGATATCGGTCGCCAAATTCGCCAATTAAAAGAAAATCCCCACATTGTAGTAGGGACACCGGGACGGATGCTTGATCATATTAATCGTCGCACGTTGAAACTTTCTACGGTGGAAACATTGGTACTGGATGAAGCAGATGAAATGCTGAATATGGGCTTTTTAGAAGATATCGAAAAAATTATTGCCCAAGTCCCTGACAAACGGCAAACATTGCTATTTTCAGCTACTATGCCCAAAGAAATTAAAACTATCGGCGTGAAGTTCATGAAAGATCCCCATCATGTTCAAATTAAAGCCAAAGAAATGACCGCAGATAATATTGATCAATATTATGTAAAGGCCAAAGACTTTGAAAAGTTTGATATTATGACACGACTTTTTGATGTGCAATTGCCTGAGCTGACGCTTATTTTCGCCCGGACAAAACGCCGCGTGGATGAAATTGCGAGTGGTTTGGAAGCACGTGGCTATAAAGCAGAAGGAATCCACGGAGATCTTTCACAACAAAAACGCATGACAGTGCTGAAGGCATTTAAAAAAGGTCAATTAGATATCTTAGTCGCAACGGATGTAGCGGCTAGAGGGCTGGACATTTCAGGTGTAACGCATGTTTATAATTATGATATTCCACAAGATCCGGAAAGTTATGTTCACCGTATTGGACGGACAGGACGTGCCGGAAAAAGTGGCGTTTCAGTTACTTTTGTAACCCCTAATGAAATGAATTATCTACATGTTATTGAAAATCTAACGAAAAAACGCATGACGCCTATGCGTCCACCTTCCGATCAAGAAGCACTTAAAGGTCAAATTAATCAAGCAGTAGAACTGATTGACGAAAAAATGGCTGAAAACGGCTTGGACAAGTATAGCAAAGATGCCAGTGAATTGTTAGAACATTATTCAGCACAAGATCTAGCTGCTTTATTGTTGAAGACTTTAGCAAAAGACCCGGCTGAACTTGTTCCAGTAAAAATCACCCCTGAACGTCCATTACCTAAGGGTAAACAAAATAGAGGCGGCGGACGTAAGAACGACTCACGTAATCGTAAGAATGGCAATTACCGCCAAGATCGTCGTAAAAATAACCAAGATTCTCGCAAGAGGAATAACAACCAGGGTAATAGAAATGGTTCACCTAAAAAAAGCCGCCGTGGGGATGAAAAGAAACAAGACTTTGTTATCCGCAACGGTAAAAATT
>JAKDZT010000269.1 GCA_030462125.1 Tetragenococcus sp. | reverse complement strand
ATTGTAAAACTAACGAGAACACTTGCGATCATTCCTATTACCTTGGGACTAGCCCTTTATCGTTCTAAAAAGAGCAGTGCGGTTTCCGTAAAATTATCTCAGACCTTTCCTTGGTTTATTTTGTTTTTCTTATTCGCCGCTATTTTTAGTACGATTTTTCAGTTAGATACGACTTTGACCACTTATTTAACGGATTTGAGTAAATTCTTTATTACGATGGCCATGACTGCTATTGGTTTAAATACCAATATTGTTCAATTAGTAAAGTCTGGCGGTAAACCGATCTTGCTAGGTTTTATTTGTTGGGTAAGTATAATGTTGGTAAGTTTGGCCATGCAACAAGTGTTGGGAATTTGGTAGTAAGTGTAAAAATTTTATGCTAAAACTGCAAAACACAGCTTCGAATTAGTATTAGGCTTTGCTTAAAAACTTTCAATAAAAAATCAGCGTTATTTCCTTATTTTTAGTTTGGGGAGAGAAACGCTGGTTTTTATATGGAAATATCCTTCATTCTCCATTACTATTTTACTTTTCTGCCGCAATTCTCACAGATTTTGTCACTATCCCAACAACACTTTTATCCTATAATTTTAAATGGTCTGATATACCTTATAAACAGAGAGAAATTTCCCTTGATCAAATATTAATGCTACTATTGTATTAGTTATGGTAAAACTTACTGCATGCTCATTTTTTTAAGTTATTTTATACATATTATTACGGTGAATTGAGCGTGGAACTATAACTTTATTTGATATAAATTTTATAAATCGAGGGGATATTATTGGACCAAATACAAGAAATCTATCAAGATATTTTTACCGATGTTCAAGCAGATATCACTGATTCGCAAGTCTTAGTAGAAAAAATTGTTTTTTCAATTGCCGCGATATTTGTTTGGCATTGGTTAACACGTCATTTAAACAAATGGTACGACCGAAAAATCGAGAGTGCCAAAGTTGTCAATGTTGTCGTCAATACTTCAAATTATATTTTTGGCTTTCTTTTTATGATGTTATTTTTAGTTATTTGGATGTCTTTAGCAGATTCAGTTGTACTATTTTTGTTGTTGATAGGCGCGATCGGTTTACTTTCAATAAAAGGACTTTTTTCTAATTTTGTTGTATGGACCATGTTAATGCGCAAAAAGTATTTTAAAACCTATGATCGTATTGAAATTGATGGAAATAAAGGGATTGTTACAAAAGTTTCGTTCTTATATTTTCAAATGATGGAATTGTCCAATTGGTTTGAGGCTGAAGCTCCTACAGGGCGGGTGATACAGATCCCTAATGAACATTTGCTGAAAAAACCAGTATTTAACTATAATGGCTTACTAAAAATTAATTGGAAAGAAGTGGAATATACAATTCGACCAGATAGTGATTGGGAAAAAGCTATGGAAATCTTGACTGAAATTTCAGAAGCTTATGTACATGAACTAATTAATGGTCGTTTTGTAAATAAAAAAGAAGAGCTCGAACATAAGATGGATTTATTCGATGGTAAAGTAGATCCTGTGAACATTGTTGATGTTACGCCTATTGGGATCACTTTAAAAGTTCGCTTCCCGGTATATTATACGGAAGGAACCGCTACTAAAACGATGTTAAATAAACAAGTGCTGAAACGATTTATCGATGAACCGAATATCGAATTAGTTGGGACTAAGCTGCATATTAAAGATGACGAGAGGTAAACGTAATGTTTGCAATTTAATAACTAATTATTATAACGTTAACATATAGAAGATACAGAATATTTTATATTGGAGGTATACAAATGGCTGAACAAAAAGAGATAAAAACAATTGCATTTTTAGGTACTGGGATTATGGGTGCGCCAATGGCTAGAAATTTGCAAGAAAATGGCTTTGAAGTACATGCGTGGAATCGGACTCGTGCTAAAGCGGAAGCACTTCAGCCTAGTGGCGTCACTGTATACGATACGCCTCAAGCAGCGGTCAAAGATGTGGATGCTGTTATTACGGTTTTAAAAGACGCAACAGCTGTGTTAGAAACGGTAAAATCAGCTCAAGAAAGTCTTACAAAGGGAACGATTTGGATCCAAATGACTACTGTTGGTAAAAAAATAGACGAAATCGTTCAATTTGCCAACGAACATGAGTTAATCTTTTTTGATGCTCCTGTGCAAGGGACCAAAGCACCGGCAGAAAGTGGAGAACTTACCATTATGCCATCAGGTCCTAGTGACTATCAAAAGGTGCTTGCTCCTATTTTTGACGTTATTGGGAAAAAGACCATCTGGGTTTCAGAAGAACCTGGAAAGAGCAGTCGTTTGAAGCTCGCCTTAAATAGTTGGGTGTTTGCTTTAACGCATGGTGTAGCCGAAAGTTTGACGATCGCAAAAGAATTGGGAGTAGATCCTTCCTTGGTTATGGATGTGATCACGGGTGGACCTATGGATACACCTTATTTCCAACAAAAAGGCAAAGCGATTTTGAATGATGATTATACAGCTAGTTTTGCAGTAAAAAATGCAGTGAAAGATGCGCAGCTGATTGTAGATGCAATTGAAGATGAAGATTTACAAATCGATATTACACCTGCAGGGTTACGAAGATTTCAACGTGCGCTAGACGAAGGACATGGTGATAAGGATATTGCTGCCTCTGGTT
>JAKDZT010000268.1 GCA_030462125.1 Tetragenococcus sp. | reverse complement strand
AAAAAAAGCCTCTAGCATTTTAAACGCTAGAGACGAGATTTCCCGCGGTACCACTCTTGTTGTTTGTTTTCAAACCAACTTTATCTGATAACGGCAGATCCCGTTTGCTAAGCAAATTTTCACAAGCACGTTTCACTTTTCGTACCTACTCGGCTCCCACCAGCTCCGAATTCGCTTTACAAGATAACTTGAAAAGATACTCACTTGATCTCCAAATTTTTTATAAGATTTACGGTAATTATATCAGTTTTCTTTATTATTTACTAGTCTAGCTCCTCTTATTGGTCAAAATATACACATCAATATTTTTCCATATCAATATGAGGAATACCATCTTCCAAATATTCTTCTGAAATTAACGTAAAACCAAATGAAGTATAAAAATAACGTAAATAAGTCTGTGCTTCTATATGTATCTTTTTCTCGGGAAATTGAAGTTGAATCCATTCAGTTACTTGCTGTATTAATGATTTTGCTAATCCTTTTCCTCTTTCTTTTTTTGGAACAAGCACTCTGCCAAAATGAACCGCTTGTTCATCAGAGTAAATACGAGCATAGGCAACAACTTCTTCTTGAGCATTTTCAAACCAAAAATGAGTAGCTGTTAAGTCAATATCATCCACTTCTTGATAAGCACAGGCTTGTTCCACTACGAAAACAGCAATTCGCGCTTTTAACAGACGATGGTATTGCTCAAGCGTTAGTTCTGAAAATTTTTTTATTTTTGTTTGCACTTTACAATTTCCTTCTTTCTAAACTAAGCTGATTAAATTTTTACCCCAATTTAATTCGCACTATTTTATTCTGTAAGATTTTCACGATATAAAGGCATACTCATACAACGTGGACCGCCTCGTCCACGAACTAATTCACCACCTGGAACATAATTTAGCTTTATCCCAGCTTTTTTTAAAGCTTCATTGGTCACAGTGTTACGATCATAAACAACAACTTCGCCCGGTGCAATCGTTAAAGTATTAGAGCCATCATTCCATTGTTCTCTTGCAGCCGCAGCGCGATTACCATCTCCACAGCGAATCAATTGCACAGAATCACGTTGTAAATATTTAGCTAAAATTCGTTCGAGGCTATCTTCTTCTTTAGTAATTTTTATCTCTCCATTGCTCTTTGGTCTAATAGAGTAAACCTCTAGCATTCCTTCAATTTCTGGATGGATAGTAAATTTATCATAATCAACCATGGTAAAAACTGTATCTAAATGCATAAATTTACGAAATTCACCAATATTAAATGCTAGCACACAATTAAAGCCTAAGTTTTTTGTAAAAATATTTTTAGCCAATTTCTCAATTGAAGCAGCATCCGTTCGTTGCGAGATTCCTACAGCTAATACGTTGTTAGAAAGTACCAGCTCATCGCCACCTTCAATACGTGTTGTTTCATTACGATCATAAACTTTCGGTACTTTTTTTCTAGCAAAACGAGGATGATAAGCAAAAATATACTCCCCATAAATTGTTTCTCTTTGTCTAGTGGCTGAATACATATGGTTCAAAGAAATGCCATTCCCTATAGTAGCAAAATTATCTCGTGTAAAATATAGATTAGGCATCGGATCAATGATGAATGGATAGTCACTTTCTATCATGTCTGACAAACTTTCCGCTGTATATCCTGCCAGCTCTACTTTTTGAATTCCTGCAATCGTTTTGTCAATCAGTTCACGATTATCCGCAATTTCACTTAGCATTATTTTTACTTTTTCTCTTAATTTTTGACTATGGATATGTGCTTCTGCTAAATATTGATTAATAAATTGAGCACGGATTTTTTCATTTTTTAATGAGTCCGCTGCTAAATCTTCTAAATATAAGACCTCTATTTCCTTTTTTCGTAGAATTTCAGCGAAATAATCATGTTCTTTTTGTGCCTGCTCTAAAAAGGGGATATCATCAAATAATAATCGCTTTAAATAATCAGGCATTAAATTTCCTAGTTCTTTTCCCGGACGGTGTAACATAACTGTTTTAAGTGGACCTATTTCTGAAAAAACATTAATTGGCATACTCATTAGCGAACTCTCCTTTATTATTCCAATGATGCAGTACTTTATGCTTTCCCTGCTAATACAATATAATTTAATAAAATATTGTCACTTATAACATTTATATCACGTTTGCGTTTAGAAATCATTAGTTAGCGCTTTGTTGCTTTTTCTGCTATAATCAAAATGAATTTAAATACATATAGAGGTGACTAACTTGCATAAAAATGAACGACAAAAGTTAATCAAACAAATTATCACTCAGTATCCCATACATACACAAGAAGACTTATTGGCTCATTTGCAAAAAGAAAATGTTGATATTACTCAAGCAACGATTTCTAGAGATATACGTGATCTAGAAATTATTAAGGTAATTGATGAAAATGGCGAAACAAAATTTACTATGTACAACGCCTCTCAAACTGAAAATCAAAATAAAGAAGGAAAATTAGTGAATTTATTTAATGATGTAGTTACCAAGGTAGAACATGTTCAATTTTTGACTATCATTCACACCTTACCAGACAATGCTTCTTTACTAGCGGCAATCATTGACGAAGCTCGTCTTCCTGAAGTTAAATGCTCCTTGGCTGGTTTTGATACTGTTGTTTTGATCGTTTCAGATGAAACTCGTGCTATAGAGA
>JAKDZT010000048.1 GCA_030462125.1 Tetragenococcus sp. | reverse complement strand
GATAAATTCCTCTTAGGGGTTTTTTATCAGTGTCTATTTTATAGGGACCATTTTACAAGTAGTAGGAGAGAACTTTTTAGTCTACAGCAACTGCTGGTTTCCGACTTTTCAAGATATAAGTAATCCCAGTGTAAACGATGACAACAATAATGATCCACGTCAAGATGTCTAAGTTTAATCCAGTGACGAATTTTGCAGCAATGATTAACCCAATAATTCCGCCGATTGTAATTGCTAAACTAACTTTCCGTGCATAATCGCCCTCTTTGACAAAGTTGATACTTGCAACCGGCATCAAGCCAGCACAAGAACCCATCATAACTGGAAAGGCTACTAGTGGACTCAACCCTAACATATAAACCATTGCCATACATGGTGCGTATAAACCGACACCAATTGTCATCAAAGCGCCCAAGATAAAGTTAACGACAACACCGATCACTAATTTAGCTCCTGTCAAAGCAGTCGCTGTATTTCCTTCACCGAGCATGTTCAACATACCTGTTTGACGAAGTCCCATCAGTACTGCCGTGATAATCAATGCCCAACCCATCCAAAATTGAACCTTTTTCTCAGGTAATTTTGTAACGAATTTTGAACCGACAAATGAACCAACGGTTGCAGCAATGATTAAAGAGAACAAAGTGACTGGAGAAACTTCTACCACTGTCGTAAAGATAAAAGCTTCCACTAACACAGGAATCGCATGAGCGACATTTAGTGTCCCTGGTAATAGGCGGTCATGGCCTAACTGTTTCGTAAAATCTAACAACATAGCTGTTGGAGCAAAACTCCCGATCCCCAACGTATCTAAAAAGTCAGTGACAAAGCCGATGATTCCAGAAACAAACCAATTCCCTTTGCCCAGATCACTCTTGTGTTTGACTAAGTCACGCCCCATTACAAAAGTGTGCATCAGCATTAAACCAACGTAAATCACTAATAATAATGTTACCATCTTATCCCTCCTTCATCTTTATCCTAAAAGAAACCCTTCTTTCAAGGAATCTTTCGGATCAACTAAAAATGTGTTGTATCCAGTGACATACGCAGAACCTGTAACGCGAGGAATAATTGCTTTATACCCGCCGACTTCTGCTTCTTCAACGATTTCGCCTTTAAATTTCGTACATAAAATACTTTCATAAACAAAAGTATCGCCGACTTTCATTTCACCCTTGCCATATAATGTTGCAAGTTTAGCACTTGTTCCAGTTCCACATGGAGAGCGGTCCACTTGTCCATCACCAAACACAACAACATTTTGATACGTTGCATCTGGACTAGTTGCTGGACCAAAAAATTCGACTAAATCAACTGTTTTAATATGTTCCAAAGTTGGATGTTGGATGTCGATCTGCTCATTTACAGCATCACGAATAATCATACCTAGATCGTTGAATTTTGAAGCATTTTCTGATTTTATTTCTAAACCAACTGAAGCTGCTGGTAAGATTGCAAAGAAACTTCCGCCAAAAGAAATGTCCATTGTTAATTCACCAAGTTCAGGGACGTTTACGGTTACATTTTCTTTGTAAAGGAATGATTCCACATTTTCAAATGAGACAGATTCTGCTGAATAATCTTCATCTAAATGAACTGTTCCGTGAACGATTCCAGCTGGTGTATCTTGAACGACTTTCACTTCACGATCGCCTTCTTTTACTTCGACCCATCCTTGCTCAACTGCTGATGACATCGCCGCAATCGTATTATGACCACACATATTCAAATAACCGCCTGAATCCATAAAGACGATTCCATAGTCTGCTTCTTCATGAACCGGTTCAGTAATAAAGGCACCAAACATATCCCGGTGTCCACGTGGTTCTAGCATCAACATTTTACGCAAGTCGTCTGCTTCATTTTCTAGGTATGCTCTTTTTTCAGCCATCGTATCACCAGGAAATTTGGGAATACCACCGATAATTAGTCGAGCGGCTTCACCTGCTGTATGAGTATCGATCGCTGAGATCATTTTTGATGTTTTCATGATTGCCCTCCTTATTTCTTATCTTCATACTATAAAAAATAATTCCGTTTGATAATCTTTTATAATCAGCGGAGTTGCTGATTATCTTTTCGCATTTTTAGTTTAATCGACGCAAGTGCTTTTATTGCGTCTTGATGATTGATAGTATTTTCACCAACTACTTCTGTTTCGATCCCTTTGACTGATTTATTAAAATCTAAAACATGCTTGGTAAAGTCATTTTCTACTACAAACTTCGCTTGTGTACCAATGAACTTAAGGCCAATCACGCTAATATCTCGACGACCAATTTCTTCTAAGGTATTCGCAAAATCTACGTCTGAATTCCCCCAGCCGTCTGTTGTGACAATCACACCATTTGTGCGCATGCCTTCCAGCCACGCAGCTGAACGCTGGCCGACTAGATATTTCATCACGTTGCTTTGCGGTGTCCCCACTACTACGACTCCTTGAAAGTCGATGTCTGGGTCCTTACTTAGAAGGTCCACGAGCGGATCTTGAAAATGATGTAGTGAAGTTTCTTTTGTTGATGGACCAATCCCCATAACGCCACCACCTATCCATTATTCAGTTAGACCATGGAACGAATCGCTCCATCGCGATATTCATTCGCTGTTAAAAAGACCGGCATATTATTCATATCAATAATTGAACAGCCACCTTTGAAGCCACTTGGTTCATTGGGATAAAGCAACATATCATACATTGCCCCTTGACCAGCTACCTGTTTGACTAAAGTAACTTTGGGCTTACCCGGATGAGCATTTTCTTCATAGACATGAGTCTCACAAGCATCTTTTCCTTCTAACATTTTCATCCTATCACGAATTTCTTGAACAAACTCATCCACAATCGCAAACATTTTAAGACAAAGTTCACGATTAAAAGGAGTCCCCTTTTTCGCTAAGAGATCTACTAAAATTACGTAATCCTCGGCGCTAGGCGTCCCTGCTTGATTCAATACTAAATGATCACGCAATACTCCCTCAGAAGAGCCAAATTCATGCATTTGTTCCCCTTCTTCAATCGCTCCAGTCATGATGACCGAAACTCCGGTAAGTGTATGCGTGATCCCTGAACCCAACACACCCAACACCTTCGTGGAAATCGGAATGATATCCATGATGGTGTTGGTTTCAACATCATGTTGATGTGGTGGGAGCAATCGAATCGTCAGCTTCTGAATAACGGCGTCTTGGCAGTCAAAGTCTTGCTTGATTTGTAAGCGAGTTGGCTCAATATGAAAGTCGCTACCTACAGTGACTTCATTCATATGAAAAACTTTGATCTTTAAAGTTTCGCCTCTCATTATTCACACCTACTTTTTAGACGTGGGCAATGTATTCATAAGGTAATGGAACAATTTTCCCTGGCGTTTCGATTGATACTAAATTTTTCAAAGTATCGTGTAAGATACCTAATTGCATTTCAATGTTATGTGGTTCGCCAGCGTTTGCTCCCATTGGTACTCGAGGTGCTACGGCTCTTGGTGAACCATTTTGCCGTACTACTGGTGGTAATGCGGCGATTAAAATAGTAGGAATCCCTGCTTCCTCAATAGCTCTCTGCACGATCACGGCAGTTCTATGACAGGTTCCTCAGCCAGCGGTCAATACGACTGCGTCGACTTCTTCGTCAACTAATTTTTGAGCGATTTCAGGACCAGTAACATCGTGAAATGCGTCTTGGTCTCCACCACCACCCATAAAGCCGTAATGCATAGGTGCTGCTTCTTTAATGAATCCTTCTTTAACTAGATCGTGTAAACGATCGATTGGAAACATTGAGTTTACGTCACGGTTCACATCGGCATTATCATATCCTCCGTGTGATACCATCAAGTCATCGCTAGGTGTCGTATTAGGAATTTCACGATACGTTGTATCCCCAGCTAAATTAAAGCGTTTGTCTGTTTTTAAATGAACACCCGCTGCAGTTGCTAATGCAACACGCATTTCTTTAAGCTCTTTTTTGACAGGAGTAAAGACAGATTTCGGTGTGATTGGCACAAAGATTTCTGACTGTAATCCTTCAAACACTGTTAAGCCCATGTGTTAATTCTCCTCTCTGCTATCTGCTTCTCGTCTTTTTTCATTTTCCAAACGGCGGCGTTGATGCTCTTTAATAGCATCAACATAATGCGCGTTTGGCTCTTCTTCTAGTACTTCTGGATAGGTCATCAAAAAACCAACCTCTTGGCCGATCTCTAAATCATATTCAGAAATAATCATTCGACGAGGTATTTTCAGTTGTCCCAGACGTCCTTTGATGTCGATTGTAACACTAGCATCGTGGATTTCCACTAGGATTCCTTCAAACATTTGCTCAGTCGAAGTATATTTGAGTTTATTGATTCTATCCATTGCTTCACCTTTAAGCCTTAATCTTTTTCGTAGATTTCTTGACGTTTCTTACTCTTAGGAAGAACTTGTTCATTGTCCACAAGATTAATTTTCTTTCCTGTGGTTTTTTCAATGATTTCAATGTTATTCGCTTTTACATTAGGATTCCATTTACGTTCAGCAGTTTTAATTTCGCCGCCACCCATTAATGTTTTCAACATTGCTAAATCACGAATAGCATCTTCTTGACACAATGTGTTGTTAGACAAGATTTCGTTTTCGATTCCTTGTTTTGATTTATTGTTGTCAACCATCGCACCCATTTCTGAGTTTCCTACAACCAATGCTCCTTGAACAGCAGAGTAAGAGTCACCAACAACTTTTATACCACGTTTTCCGATTTCTTCAATATGTGATGCGAAATCGATGTGATTATTACCAAAACCTTCCGTCGTTACGATTGCTCCATCGATATCCATCGCTTCGATAGTCATTCCTAGACGTTTTGAAACATAATACTTTTCAGTATTTGCTTGTGGTGAACCAACAAACATAATCCCTACTAGATCGATTTCTTCATCAGCCATTGCTTCTTTGACTAATGGTTCTCTCCAGTAATGACGAGAAGTTTCTTTTGATGCAGGTCCGATACATGTTAACGCATGTAAACCGCCATCTAAAACTTCTGTTGGAGCTAACATAATTGGTAAGTTTCCTAGGTCAACGTTTGGTTTTGCTCCTAGTGTACCAACTGGTTCGATTGGCATAATCAAGTTATCGTGCATTGCACCTTGACCCATGATTTCTTTCACGATCAAGACTTTTTTATTGCCAATACGGCGTTTTTGTACGATCTCTTCTGAATCAACCACTAATGAGTCATCCGCTTTTTTCAATGCTTCGCGAATTTCTTGCGTGATATGATCAGATACATGGTGAGCGGCTAATGGACCAGGACGTTCCATGTTTGCATGTTCTCTGATTGTTACTTGTGTTTTAATGAAAATTTCGCCTTTATCTGGTGCGCCAGGACGTCCCCACATGATGTTACGGTCTAATTCACCTTCAGATGAACCGAATTCACCGATTTGAACACCATTTGCGTCTGTACCTGTAACTACCATAACTACGCCATCTAAAACACGGGTGATCCCATGGTCAATATCGCCTTCAACTTTGGTAGCGATTGGCTGAACATCCATGATCGTTTCACTATATTCACTATATTTATCTGGTGTGATGATTTCTAAAGTCATACTTTCAACAAGCTCTTCTAGTTCAACAGCATCTGCACACATTTCTTCCATGTTGCGTAGTGTCAACGTTGTGCCTTCGATTTTTGTTTCTTCACCAAAGACAATCTTGTCAATTTTTAAGTGATCATGACGTACTGAACGAATCACTTTTTCTTCTACTTTTGCTTCTGGTGCTGCAACTTCTGCAGTAGGTGCCGGTGCAGCTGGAGCAGCTGGTGCTGGTGCAGCCGGAGCTACGCCTACTTGACCTGCTACAGACATCGGTACTTCTAAGTCGATACCGCGACCTTCAGCAATATGGATCTTGATCGTTTGTCCACCCACTGATGCCACTGGGGCAACTGGTTGGACTGGAGCGATCGGTGCTTCAACTGGTGCTTCTGGAGCTGTTTCTTCTGCTGCTTCTGGTACTTCTTCTGCAACTTCAACAACACCATCTAATAATTCTTTCGTTAATGGAACCAACGCATCCGTTGTTTCTTTCAATGTCGTGCCAAGTACTTGTTCGATTGTTAGAGTATTGTCAGGTAATTCTAGTAAGCCTGAATCCTCTAAGTCTGGGAAGATCACTGGATCTTCTAAGTCATCTGGTGCGATTACTTTGCCTGCTTCCGCACGGCAACATAATACTGCAGGGTCTTTGGCATGCTCTTTAGCAGTTTCTGCTGTAATAGACATTCGTTAAATCCTCCTAAATTTTAAATTAGTGTTTAGTAGTAGGTAATTTACGATATAGTCTGTGACCATCTGCCCGCAGTACATGATCTGTATGATGATAAACCGGAACTCCTAACCTAGGAGCTACACCCATAACGGTGTTCGTTCAATCGGAACAAGATCCGGTCATGATTACTTCTGCACCTTGTTTTTTCAAGGACATTACAGTTGCAGCTTGACCTGGACAAATACCCGGCAGGGCACATCTATATCTTCCATTTACTTCTACCATTCGCTTGCAGCGTTCTGCAGCGACAACTTCGGCACCCATGTTATTAGCAATCTCAGTCATCCGTTCAGCAGAACCTCCGCATTCACAGATCAAAAGACCAACTTTACGTGTTTCTTGTGGGAAAGGCATTGCAACTAACACACCACCACTTGTTTTAGTGATTGGTGTCATTTCATCGCCGCTTCTTCCGGTCATAGGTCCGCCAATTACGATTTCACCGTGCGGTTCAACATAGCCGCCCACATTATTGATCAATGTTTTGACTGGTGTTCCAATTGGGACATCAACAAAGACTGTTTCTTTTTGTTTTACTCGTCCAGAAACGGTAACATCTTTATCGATGAAAGGTTTCCGATCTTCGATTGCTTCTGCGATACGTTTGATCGTTTCCACGTTATCGATGACAGCACCGACTTCTGTTGGAAGTTGGCCTGGATTCAAAACAATATCCATTACTTCACGAACGATTACTCGTTCATCACCAGCTGGATACATATCAGGTAATTGATAAACATCTAGTGTTGGTTCATTCGCAACCGCTTTTAATAACCGCAGTACTAACTCACGATGTTTGCCTTTTACAGCAATCACGCCTTTTGGTGCTTTAGTCATTTCCATGCAATATTTCATTCCACGGATCAGTTGTTCGATATGTTCGTCCATTTGTTTTACATTATGAGCTAACAAAGCTTCACATTCTGCTCCGTTTGCAATAAAGAGTCCTTCAGGAATCTCACAAGCTAATTTCAAAAATGTTGGAAAACCTGCACCACCTGCACCAACAATCCCTGCAGCTTCCACAGCTTTTGCATAGGATTCCGTTTCAGGAATTGGTACATAAGTAGAAAGATCTTGTTCTTCATCAATTGTTAAAACAATATTTTCGCCATTTACGTCGACAACTTTTCCAGAAAAACTTGCGTGGATGTTGGCACCTAAGCCATTTGGTTCAGCGATCAATTGTCCGCGTTGAACTTGATCTCCGGCTTTTACGATTCCTTTACAAGGAGCACCAACATGTTGTTTTAATGGTATAAGAATTTGTGTCAAAATATTTCACCTCCCTATTTCTAACTTGTTTGAACTTGAGCAAATCAGCCACCCGTAGTTCAAGTAAATAATATCACAATCATACTTTATGTAAAGGTTATTTCGGAATAATTTTGATATTTTTTACCAAAACTGCGGAATTTACCATCTTTCTTTAAGTTTTCTAATCAAACTACCACTATCTTTCATCGTCTATGTAAAAAACGTTTCCAAAACAAGTAATATCAACATTTATCCAAAAAATTACTTCCAATTTCCCACTTTGCATTTGTCTTTTATTAGTAAATAAGATTAGTTACTAGAAGAAGGTAAATACTTGGGATTCATCTTCTCAATGTCCATTTGTCCAAAAAAGCTTAGTGCTACATGGTATCCTATCCAGAATAGGATCAAAATGATAGCAACGGCCAATATAATTTTCCATATTTTTTTCAAATTAGTTCCTCCTAATATGAGAAGAGTTGTGTTACAAAGTTTTCTAGTGTTTATTTTACGCTATAATTTACTTCTATACTAGCTAATGGAGGTACGATCATGAAGAAGCAAAGCGGGGATTTTCCGAATAGTTGTCGTTAATTGTGTTACACTCAACACAAGAGGTGAAATTTATGCTAAGAACACAAATTGATGTTATTGCTCTAATGAAATCTGTTTCATTGCACGTGGCCGATTCTTTCGACAGCGCGTCTGTTGTTGCAGAATTCGAAACGCCGAAAGAATTACTCGATTATTCTGAACAAAATTTTGATTCAATTTCTGATGAATTTCTGAAGTCTTTCCGCCAAGATTTTCAAAATGCCTATGTTACAGAACTGATCAAACAATTAGAAGAACAAAGTGTGACTTTTGATTAGATTCTACATTTCCATTTTTTATAGAGACTTTTTTAATGGCAGATTCAACAAGCATTTGCATCATTGGAATGAACTAAAATGCTAGCTAAAAAAGCCCGTGCTGGGAACACGGACTGCGACCTTAATTTCTAGGCAAGAAAATTATAACACAGAAATGAGGAGTTAAAAATGGCTAGTTTTTTATTAATAGTTGGTGTGTTAGGGTTCGTTGGTTTCTTTATCCAATTGATTTTTCGTTTGTTTAAAAGACAAGCAGTAAAGTCGACATTGTATGGAATGATCGGTGCTTTTATCGTGCTTATCGCAGGTGGGTTTCTATTATCTCCTGACGAGGATTCTACCGTGAAAAGTAATACCGCAAGTAGTGAAACTATAGTGAGTGCACAGTCCTCCGAAAAGAAAAAAGCCAGCGACGAAAAAGCCAAACAAGAAAAGTTGGCACAAGAACAAGCGATAAAAGACAAAGAGGAAAAAGAACAAGCTGAAAAAAAGGCGGCACAAGAAAAAAGAGAAACTGCCTTGGCAGAAAAAGAAAATACCAAAAAACAGATCAATGCAACGTTACTTTCGACTGAATACTCAGGTACTCAAACAATTGATGTCAACAATGGCGAACCTGTATTTACTGAAGCCGACCTTTCTACAACGAACGGTTCTTGGGAAACCTACGGCGATCTAGATGTACTGAATCGCCCTACTGACGCCGAAGCGTTATTGAATCTTGCTATGCAGCCAAAAGAAAAACGTGAACCCCTTACCTTCGATCCAACTGGCTGGCACAATAAAAAATTAAAAAACGGCTACCTTTACAACCGTTCACATTTAATCGGATTTCAATTAAGCGGCGAGAACAACAACCCGAAAAACTTGATCACAGGTACTAGACAATTGAATAGTCCAGAAATGCTGCGTTTTGAATCAGATATCAATTACTATTTGGAGCAAAACCCAGATGCCTTTGTTCGTTACTCTGTTGTTCCTATCTTTAAAGACAATGAATTGGTTGCACGCGGTGTTCACTTACAAGCCCAATCTATCGGCAGTGATGCAATCAAATTTAATGTCTATATCCATAACATTCAAGACGGTGTGACGATCAATTATTCTGACGGTACCAGTCAAGTCAGTCAAGCAGCACAGCCTGCCCAAGAACAAGCTCAAACCAACACCGTTAATAACAACTCACAAGAAGTAGTGACCCAACCAGCTGAAGCAGGCACAATGGTCTATGTTACTCCAACTGGAGAACGATACCACAGTCACCCACATGGGAATGGCAGTTTTTCTCAAACAACACTTGATAATGCCACCGCACAAGGTCTTACACCTTGCCAAGTTTGCTATTAATTGTTAAATACACATAAAAAAAGCCCGTGCTGGCACACGGACTAACCCTCATTTCTGAGAGATGACTCCTAGATTATATCATAAATGGAGGAAAATGGGATTATTTGATGGCTTAATGGAAAATGTGACTCAACATAATAATGAATCTGTATAAAAATAATTACAAGGTGTTCTAATTACTAATGAAAAAATCTGGCGAAATACGTACTATTTGACGTTGTTCCATCTAAGATTGTTTCCTTTTTTCTTATGCCTTTTTCTCACATAGATCAATCCGTTGTTGTACTTTTTTTCATTTGCTAACTTAAACTTTAAAAAGGCTGTTGCTGACTGACCTGTCAGAACAACTGGTCTTTCTCTCTTTATAACTGCCATGTCAATCACTCCTTCTTTACACCTTCGTTTTACATGAATTTAATTGTATTTCAAGATATTAGTAGCTATTTAAAGATACTTTAGCATACTTATAGATACTTAAGGAGATCTTATAAAAAAGATACCCAGAAAAAACGTGCTTTCCTAAAATTATTTTATATAGAAGAAAAACGATAAATTCCTTAGTACTTTTAAGCAATCATATTCATGACTAGATGCAATCAAGAAATATATCTAGCTAACGTTCAAGTTCAATTAGGTTACGCCGGAAGCCAGATTACTATGAATTTGTCTATTCATATAACAGATAAAAGAACACATGAGACAGTCGACCAACTTGTTAAATATTTAGACATATAGATTTTTACAGAGTCAAAAATAAAAAATCTGGCAAACACTGCTGAGATTGATGTCAAGTCAGTGTTTGTCAGACATTAAATTCATATTGGCGGGAATGTGTAGGAATCGAACCTACCCAAGAAGCTCTTAACTCCTCATACTGGTTTTGAAGACCAGAGGGAACACCAGAACCCATCCACTCCCGAAACAAAACAATCATACCATTCATTCGGACTAGAATCAATAACAAATCTCAAAGAAAAAGCCCATGTTTTATTTTGGAGTGTCCATTTCAACGTCAGTAAGTAATTGAACAATCAGGCTGATTATCTCTTGTTAATCATCGGAAAATTCACTAATTTCCTTATTTAAAAAATACGAGATCATCGTCCGAATAAGAACGATCAATGCCAATTTGATAATATCTTGAAACGTTGGATTAATGATCGATTCTATGATATCCGCTACAATCAAAAATTCCAAGCTTAATAAAATATAGCTACCTAAATAAGCCTTGATGTATTTATTCTTATGTAATACGGATGAAAAATCGGTCCCTCTTTCTCGGATTAACTTAATAACAGAGAAAAATGCACCTACCAGAATAATAAAAATGGATAGAACATTTAGCAGCAAAACAATGGAATGAAAAAAATGTTGGATGACCCCTTCAAAAGCAACCATACTTCTCTACCTCTCCCGCTCTTTTTTAATTGAGATACTTTTTCAATAAATACACGTTTTAAGGTAAATCATAATCTGATTTACCTTTTCTTAGTACCTTTTAAGTCCGTGATAAGTTTTGTGATTTAAAGTAACTGTTAGAAGTTGATCTTACTTAAACTCTCACTACTTGAAAGGATGATTTTTCATGCCAAAAAATATAAGACAACATGCTCAAGTCTTTTTAAAAGATGCTTTCTATGACCTAGCGATCTTACTTCTATCTCATTTAGTTTATCAAATAATCGTTCGATTATTAAATTAATATGCACCGAAGACACAAATTACGGGACCTCTTTTTGTTTTTTACGTTAGTGGATACTGGATAGGCTACAATTAACTAGACAGAAAAATTAAGGTGTGTAGACTAGAAG
>JAKDZT010000267.1 GCA_030462125.1 Tetragenococcus sp. | reverse complement strand
GTCAGTCTTTTCCTCAGAAGTATCTTCAGCTTCTTTTCCAACAGAATTTGTTTCATCCTCTATCTTCTCTGATTCTTCTGCATTATTTTGCTCATCTTCTGCCTTGTAAGATGACGTTTCCTCTTCAATATTTTCTTCCGGTATATCTACTTTAGCTTCGCCTTCCTCAGCAACTTCTGGCTTGTCCGTATTTTTTTGTCTTTGTTCAGCACCACAAAAAGGACAGAAAAGCGCTTCTTCGTTAATTTTTTTACCACATTGTGTACAATACATTTTTTACTCCTTAAAATTTTTCTTATCAATAACCGCCGGACCATATTCGTTTAATTTTCAAACAGAAGCGTATCTATTATCTTTTATTTCTCAGTTCCTAATTAAAAGTTCATTAATCAAACGATATATAAGATACACAACAATAATTAAAAATATTAAACCTACAACTTTCCTAGCATTTTCTTATTTACCTCATTCTCTTGCTTCTTTACATTAACTCTTCAATTCTAAGTATACTAATTTTAAATACTGATATATTAGATCAAAAAGCACAACGTCCTTTTTGATCCATTTAAGCTAATTCAGATTCTGGTTTGATACTTTTTTATGGTTAGCATATTTATTGTAAAACTCAGAGGGGTCATTTTTTATCTCAACGTCTTCTACCTTTATAGTAGTTTCAGATTTCCCTCTAGTGGTATAAATTTTTATCTTAAGTTCCCCATTTTTATTTTCAATTACTCTCTCAAAATCCCCATAATCTTTAGGTTCATTTAATTCCATTATGTCAAACCTGATTATGTCTTTATCGCTTGTATACGGTGCTAAATTGATTGGTAAACCATTACTATATAACAATGAATTATACCGCTCGTTTCGTTTAGAAGTGTATAATAACTCAGTTATTCCGTGATCCTCAAACAAAATTGTATTATTATGTAAAATTACTATCTTATTAATAGAAATCGGAAGGCTAGACAAATTATTAAAACTGAAAAAAATATCAAATTTTTTCGCTT
Source organism: Tetragenococcus sp. (assembly GCA_030462125.1). Lineage (GTDB taxonomy): Bacteria > Bacillota > Bacilli > Lactobacillales > Enterococcaceae > Tetragenococcus. The sequence continues at coordinate 1,657 of JAKDZT010000267.1, read as the reverse complement.
GTCTAAATAAAGAGCATTCATTTATTTTTATTGTTAAATTTTTTCTCTGCTGAAATAATGTTCTATATAAAGAAATTATAGAAATAATTAATGCGATTAGAGCGATCCAATCAGAAACCCTCACTATAAACCTTCTCCTTCTGTCTTAAGCCCAATTTTACAAACTTACTTAACCTATAAAAATCTCAATCAAAGTAATATGGTAATCTTGGATTTACGTCAATATTCTGGACATATTTTTCGAGAGCCTTTTTTCGAAACGAACCCGCGCTCGAGAATGTCATCGTCTCCGCCTAATGTCAAGTACGGTTTTCCATTTGATGTTAGGCGGAGACGATGACGAGGGGGACTCGTCGGTAAGTTCCTCAAAAAATGTGTAGGAGAGTCTCAAACCTACACCAACATTTTGGCTTGATCTTCCGCTTGCTGGGGCGTTAAGTAATTGAGTTTCCCATGAATGCGTTCGCGATTATATCAACCACTGATATATTGGAATAAAGCGAGGCGCGCTTCATCAAAAGTTTTGTAATGTCTCAAATAAACTTCTTCCTTTTTCAAAGTCGCATGAAAAGATTCGATCCCTGAATTATCATAAGGGGTGCCTTTGCGATTGTAAGAATGACTGACATGGTACTGGAGGAGAAGATTTTCAAATTCATAGCTTGTATATTGCGTGCCTAAATCCGTTTGAAGGACCAAATTAGGCCCCTCTTTTAATTGTTGATTTTGCACGGCTTGGTGAAAAGCATCCACGACAATCGAAGTCGTCATTTGTTTGCCATAAGAATAGCCGATAATTTTACGAGAATACAAATCCATGACAGAAGCCAAGTAAGTCCAACCCTCTTTTTGGGTATGGACATAGGTGATATCTGCGCCCCATTTCTGTTTGATCGAAGTTGTAGAGAAATCTTGTTTTAAGAGATTTTCACGAGCGGTCACTTTTTCATGATTCGTCGCTGGGCGATACTTTTTTCGAGTAATGGAACGAATCCCAAGTTCTCGCATCAATCTTTGGACGCGCTTTTGACCGATCTTCCAACCGGATTGTTTTAATTTATAGGTGATTTGGGGAGCGCCATAGCGACGCTTGCTTTTCTCGTAAATCTGTAGAATTTCTTGCTTTAATTGCTCGTTTTCTTGACTCCTTGGACTTGGACGACGATACTTGGAAGCATAGTACGTCGACTTTAGTACCTCGAGAACATCCGTTAACAGACGTACCGGGTATTCTTGACTTTCTTCGTCGATCATCTCATAAATGGGAGAATCATCGGCTATTCTTTCGTGAATAGGGTGATAGCTTTTTTTAGAATATCATTTTCTTGCTCCAGACGATGCATTTTTTTCTCCATTTGATGAATATCTTCCTGACTTTTTCCAGTTTCTTCATCCGGAGTATATTCTTTTTTCCAGTGAAATATCGTTGCTTCAGAAATCCCATATTCACGCGCCAAAGAAGGGACACTTTGTCCTTGTTCATTTAATTGAAGGATCAATTCTCTTGTTTCTTGATTATATTTCTTAGCCATCGTTAGACAACCTTTCATAGAATATTATTGGGCTCTACAATGTCCATAAAACTAATCTAACACCACTTCGTACACTTTATACTTTTATAAATAGCTAGTTACATAACTATTTATTTCTTAATGAA
>JAKDZT010000047.1 GCA_030462125.1 Tetragenococcus sp. | reverse complement strand
GAACCGAGAAAGTACAGGCGATTTCCTAGCGAATTCCTTTTTAGATCAAAAGGGCAAGAGTGACGATTTTGTGCAGTCTATGGGCGAACCTTGGAGTAAACAAACAGGCAAGGTAGCCGAGAAAGCTTTTAAATCTTTTAAGAGCATATTGCACGAGCAACGCGATTTAATCATCAAGCGTTTGAAAGCAGCAAGCAAACCGCCACTAGAAACGCCCTCAGATGATGACAGGAAGCGAGCGCTAGAAGATGACTATCCGGCTGAATTCATCACTTGGTTGCAGGAAGAAGTCTTTCCGGACACAGATCTTGACGCTATGAAAGCCGACTGGGAAAGCCTGCTTGGAGAGTGGTTGCTAGGCGCTGCTATGGTGGCTGGCTCTATGGCTTATGAGGAAGCAATTGAGCAAATAGATAGTTTAAGTTTAGTCTTTGACTTTGATAAGCACGGCAAGTTTGATTTTGTCGATGACCAGTTACTTGATTGGATAAACTGGCGGGCTGAAACAAGTGCTATTGATATTGTCGGCACGTCTGCAAAAGATGTACGCAAACTTATCTATGACACAGTGATGGACGGACCATACAGCACCGATAAGATTCAAGAAGCGTTACAAGGCGAATATCCTTTTGGAAACAGTCGTGCACGAATGATTGCAAGAACCGAAGTGTTAAGCAGTCAAAGCGCAGGTACTTTCGCCAATGATATTCAATTTTTTGAAGATGGCATGGTTATTGGCAAAGAATGGCATGCAACACATGATGATCGTACGAGAGATGACCACAAAGAAGCAGATGGTCAAGTAAGACGATTCGATGAGCCCTTTAATGTTGGTGGTGAAACGCTCATGTATCCACGTGATGAAAAAGGGAGCGCCGGGCAAGTGATTCAATGCCGGTGTTTTTATACGTTGCTTTGGAAAGGCCAAGATGAAAGTAAGCTGGGGTGAACGATGCAAGGTACACAACAACCAATGAGCTTAGAAAAGCTTCTAAAAATATTCCGCAACATGGAGGGTGAAATGGCAAACCAAAACATTATCAATTACAAAGAAACGAATCCCAAGAATGATAAATATTTTAAACAAAAAGCAAAGGCACAAGAAGCTATCTCTTGCAGCATCGTGCTTTGGTCTTATGATCCAAACAACAGTGAAAAAGAAATCGCAATGGATATGGATTGCTACGCGAGCAAAGAAGATTTAGAAAGCCTAAAAGGTGCTGAATCACCAGCCTTTATTCAAGTGCAAAATGATGTCGAAACACTATTAATTCCCACTGCAGCAATCATAGAGATATCCTATTAGCGATTTATGCAAGGTATTCGCAACTAATAAGTGAGAGCGTTAAACATCTGTCCTTGGCAAGACGTTAAAAGGCTTATTTATTTTGCCTTAAAAAAGGAGGTGCAGTGATTGAAAGATGTTGCAAGTTTTCAAATGGAAGTTTCCCCGTCTGAGGTTACGGAAGAAGAGCTAGCCAAGATTAACAAGCACACACGTAAAGATTTAGCGGCAGATAACGTATTTATTTTTGACGGTGTAGTAAGTGATGACTCGCTAGACAGTTTTAAAACTCGTATGGACCCGCAAACAACATTATCAAACTACGCTGATGATTTAACGCGTGGCGTATCGCTAATGAGTGGGCATGATACCGAGAAAGAACCTTATGGACGTTCCTTTGATTCTGTTTTACAGAAGAGAAATGGATTGACTGAGGTTATCGGGAAGTTTTACATGCTGCGAGATAGCAGCGCTAATGGTTCAAGCACAAATGATCTTATCCGTAACATCGAGGGCGGCATTACAAGAGATATGAGCGTGGGTTTTATGGCTGGCATTGATGATTACATATGTAGCATTGATGGCAAAACCCTAGACAAAAGCAAATATTTCCCCGGAGACCGAACCGAAGACGGCGAAGAAGCTTTTTATTGGATTAAAAACGGTCACTTGCGAGAAGTATCTACTGTTTACAAGGGCAGCAACGGGAATGCCTTTATCCAAAAAGCAAGACAATTTGCTAATAAACATAAATTAGGGCAAAGCCGTTTAGCGATGTTGCAACAAGGTTTGGGCACAAGATACGACGAGCTGGATAAATCAATCTTTGGCATTCGTGTCAATGAAGATGGAAGCAGCTCAGACAATGATAATCAAGGAGGAAATGAAGACATGGAAATAACAATCGAAGATGTACGAGAAGCAGTCGAAAATGAAGATATCACAATCGAAGAATTGGAAGAGCTTATCGCTGAACTTAAAGATGATGATGACGATAACGACGACGGCGACAATGACGACGATAACGATCGGCTTGCCAAAGCAGTCAAACGCGTATTTGGTGACAAGGTTTCCGAAAAAACTCTACGCCGAGTAAAAGCTGAGGCTGAAGACGGTCGTTCTTATAAGAAAGAAGTTGTTAGCCGTGCTGTGAAAGCTCGTGCCGCAGTCCAAGGCAAAGGATTTAACAAAGCGCATTACAAGGAAATGTTACGACGTTCAGATGCAGCTACTGTTCGAGAAGAAGCAGAAAGCTACGAAAAAATGAAGTCTGGCAAGTTCCAACCCGGACGTAGTGCAGCAAGTAAAGATGATGATGTAGACGAAGGACGTCCATTTTCCATTGACTAACAAAAGGAGGAAGTAAAACATGGGTGCAATTTTTAAACGCGGGGGCATTGTCCCTGAAATGTACGGTTTATCCTTAACGGTTTATGCAGACGAAAAAACTACGGAAGGACAACCGTTAGTATTTGATGCAGAAGCTGGCGACTACGGTGTAAAAATCGCTTCGCAAGGAGAACGACCAGATGCCGTAGTTAAAGTTGGCGATGACGCAGGCGTTCCAATTTCTGCTTATGTGGTAACTGGCGGAAGCCGTAACGCGAAAGTAGAAGTTGAAGACGTTGTGCAAGTTGGCGACAAGGTCGTAGCTAGCTCAAACGGCATTTTTGAAAAAGAAAGTGTTGACGAGAGTGCAGAAGCGAAAGGCTTACTTGTGCTTAAAGGCAACGAAAATAATACAGCGGAGGTGCTAATTTAGATGCCAAAAGAATTGAATTTACTACGAAAAACCCCGAACGATACATTTGTTGTACGTGGGGAAAAAGTACAAATGCCAAACAACCAAGAATTTTGGCAAGAAGCTTTGAAAGAAGCTGAAAATCGAGGAATCAGCAAGGAATTAATCGGTAAAAGCTCTTCTCTTATCACAAACGCTTATATGGAAAGTCGCGGACTAACCATGCAAGATTTTGGTAAGATGGTTAACCCGCAATTAAATCGGGCAAAAGTTAGTGAGTTGTTAACCAACACAAACACAAAACCATTGTTTGAAGCTCTAACAGAAACATTCTTGCGTGGCGCTTTTGAAAAAGCAGGACGCGCAGAACAGTTAACTATGGGACCTGTGACAATCGACCAACAACAAGCAGAATACTACTACACTGAAGGCTATGAAGATAACAAATACGACTTCATGACGGTAGCACAAGGCGGACCTATCCCAGTTATGACGATCAAACTGGAAGATAAAAAGGTTATCCGTGTCTACAAACGTGGCGGCGGTATTGAATTAACCGACGAAGCGAAATCAATGAACTTTGACATGCTATCGAAGTTCTTCGAACGCCAAGGCATGGTGCTAGGTCGTACCGATGAACAAATGGTCGTTGATCGTTTGCAAAACGGGTACTTTGATGATGGCTTTGATAAACCGCAAACCTTAGGCGTTAAAAGCGAAGGTAAGATCGACCCAATGGACTTGTGGTTTGCTCAAAACTACATGGTCGAAGAAACAGGATTTACACCTAACGTTGCGGTGATGAACTTGAAGACAGCAGAAGAATGGACAAGCATGGAAACAGGACAAGGTGCACCTATCTTCTTGCAAAATCAATTAGATGGTACAACACCTAACTTGTTGAAATCTCAACCGTTTGTCACAAATCAAATGGATGACGGCAAGATTATGCTGGTTGACACGCAATTTGCAATCAACGAATATGTATACAAACCATTATCTACTGAAAACGAACGTAACGTCAGAACACAAATCGACGGTTCTTATACTACTAAAACATCTGACTTCGTGCCTTTCGAACGTAACGCACGCTTAATTGTCGACATAAACGAATCGCGAGGAAAAAAGTAGGATCGCCTCGCATTACTAGTGTAAACCCGACAAATGACGGGGCGAATATCCATGTACAATAAAGCCTCTCAACGAAAGGGGTGTCTTGATGTTTATAGATAGAGACGAAATCATACGACAATCTAATTACGGCGATGCATTAAGCCAACTTGATAGCGAGCAATTCGAAGAGTACGAAAATCGCGCTGATAACTATATAACCATGATAACCAATAAAGATTATTCAAAAACCAACGATAGTATCTTACAACAAGCGCTGAAGACAGCGACTTGGCGTTTGATTGACTATCTTTTTTATTTTGATAACGAAGATGTAGAAGACAAAGAGAAGCGTTATAGCGGTATCAAGTCGGAAAACATCGGGGACTATAGTTATACCAAGCAAGATCAGGCAAGTGATGACATCGGTTTAGGTGTTACGGGGGATAAGGAGTTGGACGAAATCATAAAAAGTTTGACAGTCGAACCTCGTGCGCCTTTGATGTTTCGTACAAGCAAACCTCATAAACGAGGTGGTCGCAATGTCTTTTAAAAATCTTTTAGCACATACTTGTGAGATTACGCTACCGGGCAAGGTTGTAGGTATAGACGACTGGGGCAGACCTATCCACGATAAACCCAAGCCTTACACGACACCTTGCCGCTATGTAACGGAAAAGACAAGAAACCGAAGTGTTAACGGTGAAAGTACTGTTGTTCAGACGAGTTTGCTTTTACCCAAAGACTGTGAGCTTAGCCCGGATATGACCATAGATAACCTATGCGACTTTGAGGGCTATAAGATCACAGAAAAGCCATTGCTTGTTGATAATATCAAGCGCCAAACCAGTGCGAAAAAGCTCCACCACTACAAGGTGGTATTGAAAGGGGCTGAATGACATGGAAATTGTCGGTAAATCTAAAGGCGCTGAGGTCAGAATTGAAGTAAGCGGCAAACTTGAACGTTTTCTAAAAGATAAGCAAAAGTTTCAAGAAGCACGAGAAAAAGCAGTAGAAGCAGCTGGCAGGGTTTGGGCAGATGAAGCCAAGAAAGTAACACAAGCAGGCGGTCATATCGATACAGCTTATTTTGTTAACTCTATCGGCTTTCCTAGTTCGTACAGTGGACCTAACGGCAGTCGTGTAGGTCCAAGAGTACACGACATGACCACTTCTGGCAGTCGCACAACGCTAACAATAGGCTCAGGAGTTTCTTATGCGATCTATTTAGAAAAACGGTACAACATCTTTGCAAAAAGCTTGAGTTCATCCATGGAAAAAATGGCTAGCGTGAGTGCTCAGTATGTTGAGCAAATGCTAAAAGACTGGAGGTAATCGTGTATGGATTTTAAAAACGCCACGTTGCCCCTAGTACAGTATTTTCAACGATCATTGGATATATTTGCAAGCGTACGAGCTTACAAGCTTGATAGTGACGTGCTGTTGCCTGCTTTAATGATTAAGCAAGTAGATGATACCACTATACAGATCATTGTTCGGTCGAATGATGACATTGAGGCTTTAGAACTATGCGAGTTTATAGGCAATGATCTCAAACGCAATTTTGCAAGAGTTACAGGCATAAATATATTTGATATTGACTTTCAAAGCACCCCGATTCCGGATCTGGACGAAGAAACAGACGACCCGGAAGCGTGGTGCTATTTGTCTATCAATTATTTCGAAAACTAGGAGGGATAGCAGATGGCTAAAAAAGATGCACAAATCAAAGTACGCGTAAAAAACAAAGGCGTAACAAACGAAGTGTTTAACGTCGTACTTAATGGCAAACAAGAAACCTTATTGCCAAACGAAAAATTAACCATAGATCCAAAGGACTTAAATTATCTAAATTCGTTGGATAACGATTGGAAGTTCTACCCAATCGAAGAACAAGAGGGGGATAAATAAGTATGGCGAAAGATAACTTTTACAATTACAACAAAGATAATATTCAAGGCGGCGCCGGTCGTTTAGTTGTCAGCAATGACACAATGTTCCGCCCAGAATCCATTAGCGACATCATGGACTTAGAAACCTATGAATTAAAAGAAGGTTTCCGTGATCTTGGAGCAACAAACGAAGGGATCGAGCGTTCTCGCGGGAATGAAACAGAAGATGTAGAAATCGACCAATCAACAACGCCTATTGATTCTACGATTACATCTTGGGAAAACACTATTGCAACTACTTTAATGGAAACAGACATTAATAACCGTCAACTAGCAAACGCTGGCGGTGTGATTAAAAAAACTGCTCCTAAAACAGGCAAAGCATTGTCCTTAGCTGCGCCATTATCTTTAAACGCTCGTCAAATTAAAGTTGATTCAGGCGAAAGCGATTCGATCGATAGCGGCGTGCGATTCATTAAGATTGGCAGTGAAACCGGGCAGGTCGCTTCTGTTAGTGACAATGTAATTACGCTAAAACAACCGCTAGGAAAATCATACGATGAATCTGAGCAAGTAACACCGATCTTAAAACTAGGAACTAAGAAAATTGGTTATGGTGCACCTTCTCGTGTCACTCCTGTATCTCTTACATTGCTTGTACGTCGTGATGACGGCACTTTCCTAATGGTGCATTACTACGAAGTTAAGATTTCCGACAACGTAGAAACCAACCACGGAAAAGAAAAAGCAACGTTGCCGGTAACATTTACTGCTTTTGCACAAGATGATTTGCCAGACGATGAAAACATCTATGTTGAAATCGAACAAGACTTAGGCAATGGCGGGGAAAACTCGGGGGAGTAACGCGCCCCGAAGTTTCCAAAGTAACTCCGAACGTAGACGGGGCTACGATTAATTTATCGTGAAAGGGGCAGATCAGCTTGGCGAGTAAATTTCGTATCACAAAAGATGGAAATAAAGTCGTCGAAGGGCAATCCCCTTTGACGATTAATGGCTTAGAGCCTGATACACAGGTTGCCGAAGGAGATTACAAAGTTGTACGCGTTGCAAATGACGGGCAAACGAGCGAAGCCGTGAACATACCTGGTTTTAAAACAAAAGCATTGCCTAAAGCAAAATATGGTAGCGCGAAGTATGGTAACGCGAAGTATAACTAATGATTGGAGGTAAAGCGGTATGGCTGATTTAAAAGCAAATAAAGTACAGACCGATGATGAAATTTTAGCTCAACATCATAATGATGTTGTTGATGACTTAGGCGCTTTGAATGATGAACGCCCTCAAAAAGGCGATCCAGGCGAACCTGGAAGCAATGGGGATAACGGAAAGAGCGCATTTGAAATCGCTCAAGACGATGGTTTTGATGGCACTGAACAAGAATGGCTAGATTCTTTAAAAGGACCAAAAGGAGATCCAGGCGAAGACGGAACAGACGGCGCTAAGGGAGACCAAGGAGATCCAGGCGAAGACGGAACAGACGGCGCTAAGGGAGACCAAGGAGATCCAGGTCCAGCAGGAGAAGACGGTTTTGGAACGGAAGAGCAATACAACGATATTATTAGTCGTTTAGAAGCTTTAGAAGGATCAGAATAAATTATAAGGGTAGCCCCATTTGGCTATCCTTTTTATTTGTAAAAAACAGGAGGAAAAATAATTATGACAGATATTGATAACGTAGTAAGCATGGACGACAGAACGGTAACACTAGGCGATGGAAGCAAAGTCGCAATCCCACGCTTAACCAATAAAAAAGTATTGCAGTTAGTTAAATATGTAGCTGGCGATGGCATGGTTATGTACAACAAATTTTTAAATTGGCAAGATGAAAATACTGAGCGAATTCCTCAATATGATGAAAATGGCAATCAGAAGTTAGATGATAACTTAAACTACGTTTATGAAATTAAATCCCCAAGCGTAGATGATGCTATGGACAAGCTTATCGAAATTGTACCCGACGAAAAACTATTAAAAATTATATCCATTTTAGTCGATATTCCAGAAGAAAAAGTGGAAGACATGGACTTTGTTGATACAGCGATTATTGTAGGCGGATTTATCGAAGTCACACCCGTAGATAGACTAGTGGCTGTAGTAAAAAAGGCAGTGGCGAAGTTCCGACCAATGAGCAAGGAACAACTCAATCAAGCAACACAACAACAACCGCAACAACCAACGCCAGCGATGAACTCGGCTCAGCCATACAACAGTACGCCGAACGAATAATCGAGAAGATCGAGTTTCTGACTTACTTCTTTGGATATAAAGAGGAGTATGTGCTTGAAAAGACGCCCGGCTGGACAGATCGCAAGTACCAATGGGCGATCAAGAAAGAATATGACGATCAAAGAATGAAGCAATATGAAATCAGCGCGGCTATACAGCAACAACTATCTATCGTGATGAATAGTTTAGGCGGCGGCAAGAACAAGGAAGTGCCTAATATCCTTATGCCATCGTTTGAAGAAGCTCAAAAAGGTCCAGAGCCAGAGAAAACAAACGAAGGCGTAGACACCACGAAATGGTGGGAGGGTGCTGAAAGAAAAGAATAGAAACATAAATACATAAAAGGAAGGAGTGAGAAAATGGCAGATCAAGAAATGGGCGGCGTTAATATATCGATTTCGGCGGACTCGTCACAGGCTGAACGCCAAATGGCACAGTTTTTTGATTGGTTTACAAGCGCTGGAACAGAAGCTACAAAATTGTCTTCAAGTATCGGCGGCGTGATGAATAAGATGTCGCAAATGGGGCAAGCAGGAAGCAGCTCCAGTAAAAACGTTATTAGTTCGTACAATGATGTGCAACGACAAGCCCAAAAGACGCGCGACACAGCTAGTCAAATCGGTTCAGCTTTGAAAAAGTCAGCTGATCGAGGCATTGCAGGCTATCAAACTCTAACTAAAGGCGTGAAATCCGATAACGCGCAAATGTCAAAAGACACACAAGCCAAGTTTTCCGAAATGGAAGGAAGCTCTAAGAAGTCTTTTGATGAAATGTATCGAGATAGCGAAACCTTTAATAGCTTGCTGAAAGAATCAACAAAGGCAAGTTTTGGTGTTCTTGGTCAAGGGTTTAGGGACTTAGGCAATGGTTTTAAATCAGTTGGCGGTAACATTAAAAATGTTGCTAGTAGCATGGGCGGTTGGTTTAAAACAGCAGCAGGAGCAATTGCAAATGCTTTTCGCCATCCAATTCAAACCATGCAATCTTTAGGCGGCATAGCACGTGATGTAGGATCTAAAGTATCTGGCTTTATCTCATCAGGCTTTAGTATGGCTAAAGACCTAGCTATTTCTCAGTTGGATAAACTAAAAGGTGGTTTATCCTCAATCGCAGAAAGCGCAAAGGCAGCAGGAAACAGAGCAAAGAACTTTTTCGTAACAGGATTTAATGGAATCGTTACAGGCGCTGGAAATATCTTATCATCTGTCGGAAACACTCTTTCCAATCTACCTGATACAGCACGACAAGCAGGGGCTAATGTCAAAGATTGGTTCGTGCGAAACATCAAAGGCATACCCGGCGAATCGGATAGTATATGGACACGAATTAAAAATGGTGTTATGTCCATACCTAAGAAAGCTAGAAACGCCGGCGCTACGATTAAAGAAAAATTAGGCAACGTTTGGCGGTCAGTTAAAAATGCTTCAGGTAAATTTTTACCGGGCGTAAAATCTGACATGAAACAAAACATTGATAAACCTAGTCAAAAGTCTAAAATGTCCGTTATGGATATGGCTAAAGCATTTGGTCTTGTACAAATCGCCGGTAAAGCATTTAACGGTTTGAAAAACCAAATGAGCGGCGCTATTAATCGTATGGACACGATGAACAACTCCAGTCGTGCATTCGAAAATATGGGCTTCACAGCGAAAGAAACAGAAGGCGCAATGGATGGCTTAGATAAAGCTTTAGAAGGTATGCCGACGCCTCTTGATGAAGCTGTGCAAGGTGTGCAACTCCTTGCGTCATCTACGGACGATGTTGGGAAATCTCAAAAAGTTTTCAACTCCATTAACGATGCTATTTTAGGTTTTGGCGGTTCTACTGAAGAAGTAAACAGTGCCGTTATGCAGCTATCGCAAGGATTTTCTAAAGGGAAAATTCAAGGTGAAGAATGGAACTCCATGATTAATTCACAAATGGGTCCTGCTTTGAATGCGATGGCTGACAACATGAATATGAGCACTGATGAAATGCGCGAAGGTTTATCAGACGGAACAATTTCGATTGAAGAGTTCCAAGACCAACTAATAAAACTAGATGAAGAAGGCGGTGGCGATCTAAAAGCTTTACGTCAAGTAGCGCAAGATGCCACAGATGGTATAAAAACGTCTTTCGGGAACATGGGAATTTCAATTCAACGTGGAATAGTCGAAGTTATTGAATCTTTTAATGATTTTGTACAAGACGTAACCGGATCTAGCATTGCAGACTGGATAACACGTTTTGGTGAAGCTGCTGGAAAAGGTCTTTCTAAAATTGGTGATGTTTTACAGTTTATAACGCCTTACATAAAGGATTTTATCAACTTTCTCAAAGACAACGGACCTATTGTACAACCGATCATTGCAGGTATTGGAGCGGCTTTTGCCGCTTGGGCTACAATTAAAACAGCTACAGCAGCTATTTCTGGGCTTGTTTCTGTGGTTAAAGGTGTAGGAGGTGCTTTTGCACTTTTGGCTAGTCCTATGGGAATTTTTTTAGCGCTAGTAGCTGTGGCAGTTGCTGCAGGTGTAGCTCTCTACCAAAACTGGGATACAATCAAAGAATATGCTGGTGTTGTTGGCGAGGCTATAAGCAACGCTTGGGGCTCTGCCGTCGACTGGATTAAAGAAAAATGGTCAGGATTCACGGACTTCTTTGCAAATATCTGGAACTCTGTAGCAGAAGCGACAACCGAAGCTTGGGAATGGATTAAAGCCGCTCCCGGTAATGCTTATGAATGGCTGAAAGAAAAATGGAATGGCTTAGTTGAGTTCTTTGTTGGTTTATGGACAAGCGTTACAGAAACCACAGCCGAAATGTGGGCAGGTATAAAAGAATTCTTTAATGGCGTTGTTTTAGGATTTAAAGAATCTTGGAATGGTATCGTTGAATTTTTCGTTAATCTTTGGAATAGCGTAAAAGAAACGATTGCTGTAGCATGGTCCGGCATTGTTGAGTTATTTGCACCTATTGTTATGCAAATCTTACAGCCATTCATGCCAATGATTGAATTCTTTGGTCAACTATGGAATAGCATTAAAACTATTACCGCTGAACTATGGAACATCATCAAAGGTGTAATATTCGCACCCGTATTAGCAATCATTAATCTAGTAACTGGCGATTTCACGCAGCTAAAAGCTAATATGTTGATGATTTGGAATAGTATAAAAAATAGCGCTTTAATAATTTGGAATGCGATTAAATCATTAGTCATTGGCTATGTTCAAGCGCTAGTGCAAACAGCTAAGAATTTATTTAACGGTATGAAAAATGTTGTCATTGCTATTTGGAATGGTATTAAAATAGCTGCTTTAACTATCTGGAATTTGATTAAGACAGGCGTTTTAGCAATCATAAAAGGT